>JBASOB010000406.1:0-5910 GCA_049657865.1 Mobilitalea sp. | reverse complement strand
ATATAATTAATTGACTATACGAATAGAAACAAATATAATAGGAGCAGGAAACTAATTTTTTTATATAGGAGGATTTAATATGAATATACCAAAAGTGAAGTTAGGTATTGTAGCTGTAAGCAGAGACTGTTTTCCAATGCAACTCTCCATCAGCAGAAGAAAGGCAGTTGTTGCCGCTTATGAGAAAAAGATAGGTGACATCTATGAATGTCCAACTACTGTGGAAAATGAAGTTGATATGAAGAAGGCCCTTTATGAAGTGAAAGAAGCAGGCTGTAATGCGCTTGTTGTTTATCTTGGTAACTTTGGTCCTGAATCTTCTGAAACATTACTTGCAAAACTTTTTGATGGACCTACCATGTTTGTTGCTGCTGCAGAAGAAAGTGGCGAAGACTTAATGGATGGCAGAGGTGATGCTTACTGCGGAATGCTTAATGCCAGCTATAACCTTAAAATTAGAGGAATTAAAGCATATATTCCTGAATACCCTGTTGGCCGTCCGGAAGAAGTTGCTGATATGATGGGTGAATTCCTACCTGTTGCAAGAACGATTATCGGTCTTAACAATCTTAAGATTATTTCTTTTGGTCCCCGTCCACAAGATTTTCTTGCATGTAACGCACCAATCCAGCAGCTTTATAATGTAGGCGTTGAGATTGAAGAGAACTCTGAACTAGATTTATTTGCTGCCTTCAATGATCATGCCAATGATCCTCGTATTCCTGAAGTAATCAAAAGTATGGAGCAAGAACTTGGTGCCGGCAACAAAATGCCTGGAATACTTCCAAAATTAGCTCAATATGAAATTACTTTACTTGATTGGGCTGAGGCTCACAAAGGTTCTAGAGATTATGTTGCTTTTGCTAACAAATGCTGGCCATCATTTCAGACACAGTTCGGCTTCGTTCCTTGTTATGTCAACAGCCGTTTAACTGCTATGGGTTATCCTGTTGCATGTGAAGTAGATATTTACGGAGCTTTAAGTGAATATATCGGTACCTGTATCAGTGAGGATGCGGTTACTCTTCTCGACATCAACAACAGCGTACCCGCTGATATGTATCAATCCGAAATCAAGGGTAAGTTTGACTATACCTTAAAAGATACTTTCATGGGCTTCCATTGTGGAAATACCGCCATTTGTAAATTAAGTAATTCTTCGATGAAGAATCAGAAGATCATGGCAAGAAGTTTAGAGCCAAATCAAGAACCAAACATAACCCGTGGTACTTTAGAGGGTGATATCGTTCCTGGGCAGATTACTTTCTTCCGTCTTCAAAGCACAGCAGACGCAAAGCTTCGTGCTTATGTTGCACAGGGAGAAGTTCTTCCGGTTGCTACTCGTTCCTTTGGATCCATCGGTATCTTTGCAATTCCAGAAATGGGCCGTTTCTATCGCCATATCCTGATTGAGAAGAATTATCCTCATCATGGTGCAGTTGCATTCGGTCATTACGGTAAAGCTTTATTTGATCTTTTCAGATATCTCGGTGTAACAGATATTGGATTTAATCAACCTAAGAATATGCTTTATAAGACAGAGAATCCTTTCGCATAATAGCTGATATGAGACTTTCGTTGCTTTAATATTACTCTATTTATGATTAAGAGCCGGAATTGTAATATATTTTTTCCTGACACGAGCAGTTAAGATTGACTTGGCTGCCATAAAACTGCAACAGGGATGAATTATTATACTAATTCTGGCTCTTATTTTATCCTATTCCTATTGATTTCTTAAAATAGTTGCTGATTGGAGATAAAATAAACACAAATATATGTTATTCTATAATAAATCCAAATGTGATTCTATATTTTTCGCGGTTCCTATTCTATCTCAAAAGAAAACCTTTGGATAATAATATACATTTATGATTTACTGTAATAGACACACTGCTAATTATATTGATTAATGATTTACTGATAGAAAACCTACCTATAATAAACACTTATTATTTGTAGATAGAAACGAGGTGTTATATTTGAACATAATTATCCCAGCTTATCAACCGGATAAGCGCATGCTACAATTAATCAACGATATTAAGGAAAATAGCAATTATGGCATTATTATTATAGATGATGGCGGAGGCACTAAATATCAGCCTGTTTTTGAAATGGCTCTTGAAGCAGGTTGCACTGTACTTACCCATCAAGAAAATAAAGGGAAAGGAGAATCCTTAAAAACTGCATTCACCTATCTGCTTGAACGTAATAATCAAGAAGGTTTCCTCTGTGCTGACTGCGATGGACAGCATACTTGGACAGATATTAAGAAAATAGTGGAAGCCGTCACGGCAAATCCTACTTCTATCGTTTTAGGATGTAGAAGGTTTGTTGGAAAAGTACCTTTTAAAAGCATGGCCGGCAACAAAATAACGAAAACCATCTTCTCCTTGTTAACCGGTACGAAAATTGAAGATACTCAGACAGGTCTTCGTGGATTTTCAGCTTCTATGCTCCCATGGCTCGTTCAACTAAAAGGTTCCAGATATGAATATGAAATGAATCAATTATTAGAGGCAAAAGCCGCTGGTTACTCCTTTTATTGTGTTCCGATTGAAACCATCTACGAGAACAATAACGAAGGCTCCCATTTTCATCCTATTCGGGATTCCATTCGCATTTACCTTCCTCTTCTCAAATTCAGCATGTCTTCCATGCTTTGTGGTGTTTTAGATTTTGGTTTGCTGTTCCTATTTAAGAGATTGTCAGGTAACCTGCTTTTTTCTGTCGTATTTGCTCGTATCATCAGTTCCTTATGTAATTACTTGTTGAACAAACATCTTGTGTTTGATACAAATCAAGAGAAGAAATTTAAATCCTTCTTCCAGTATTACCTGCTTGCTATCGTAATTCTTGGCTGTAATTATTTTTTACTGGCACTTTTAAATGAATCTCTAGGTATTTCGCTGGTCCTTAGTAAATTATTAACAGAACTTGTTCTCTTTTCCATCAGCTACCTAATTCAGCATAAATTGATATTTAAAAAAGATTAGTAGAACATCAGAAGGTAAAGTCATAAATAAAAGCAAATTGTAAAATTAAAATCAGAGTACCGGAAGTATTCCCCCTGTACTCTGATTTTAATCTGTTAATTCCTAATGTGTCTAATCTTTATTCTTCCATTTCTAATCTAGCTATTCCATATTCTTCAATTCTTGTTCTTTCATTCCTAATCTGTTTATTCTTAACACTTCAATTCTTGTTCTTTCATTCATAATCTGTTTATTCTTAACACTTCAATTCTTGGTTTTACATTCTTGGTTTTACGTTCTTGGTTTTTTAATCCCAGTTAACAGGAAATGAATGCTTTTCCGACAATAAAATATTCATTTTTTCTTCTGTCAAAGGTCTGCTCAGCAAATATCCCTGACCCTCTTCACATTCATGCTTCCTTAGATACTTCACCTGTTCCTGTGTTTCAATTCCTTCTGCAACCACAATAAAGTTCAAATCATGCGCTAACGACAGAATATTCTTAATCAGTAAGGTATCAACTCCTTTTTCGTGAATAGCTCCAATAAAGCTTCGATCTAGCTTAACGATATCAATCGGAAATTTCTTCAGATAATTGAGGGAGGAATAGCCTGTACCAAAATCATCCAAAGCTATTTTAATTCCTTTCCTTTTTAGGCGATTCAAATTGCTTATTACACACTCTACATCCTGAATATTTGCCGTTTCTGTGATTTCAATAATTACCCTGCTAAAATCAACATCCATAGAGGATATAATCTGATCTAATTCATCAAAATTAATATTACTGGTTAATGTTTTTACTGACAGATTGATGGATAGGCGCATATCCTCATACCCATCTAATTCCCATCGTTTTTTCTGTTCCAATGCTTTTCTTATAATCCACCGCTCTAATCGATAAATTTGTCCAGAATCTTCTGCTAATGGAATAAACTCCGCCGGAGAAATAAATCCTTCCACCGGATGGATCCAGCGAACTAATACTTCCGCGCCTATCATCTTACCCGTGCTAAGCTCATATTGAGGTTGATAATTAAGCGTAAATTGTTCCTCATCAATTCCATATTGAAGA
Organism: Mobilitalea sp.; assembly: GCA_049657865.1. Taxonomy (GTDB): domain Bacteria; phylum Bacillota; class Clostridia; order Lachnospirales; family Lachnospiraceae; genus Mobilitalea. Next base: position 1,856 of record JBASOB010000406.1, on the reverse strand, counting down.
TTGTTAATCATCTTAATCCGTCTAGAATTATTCTCTTGAATATCTTCTTTATAAAATACGATTCGATTCTTTCCTTCGCTTTTTGCAGAGTACATTGCAATATCTGCATTTTTAAGAAGTGTGTCGGCACTGATTCCATCAAAAGGATAAGTAACCACCCCCACACTCATCGAAATATAGAACTGATGGTTTTCAATCGTCCAGCTTTTACTGATACGCTTCTGAATTGCATCAATCTTACCTATAATATCGTCTCTTGAAAGTCCAAAATACATAATTGCAAATTCATCCCCACCAAGTCTGGCCACAATATTTGGTTCTACCACTTCACTTTTTAAGCATTCACCAAAGTAAGTTAAGAACAAGTCTCCAATCTGGTGTCCCATCGAATCATTAATCGTTTTAAAATTATCGATATCAATATACGCAATCATAAATCCAGCTTCTAAACGATCCAGTTTCAAATACTTATTTATCTCAATTTCAAATTTTATTCTGTTGGCCAGTCCGGTAAGTGAATCATAGAAAGCCATATGCTCCACTTTCTCTTCATATCTTTTTCTTTCTTCTATGTCAGTTCCAAAGGAAACGAAACTATCCTTCTGATTATCCCCGGTAGTATTCAATAAACTTGTTGTCCAAAGAATATTAATAAGCTTACCTTCTTCGGTCATTATTGGGGATTCATAGCTTTTAAACTGTTTCTCCTTCTTAATGTCATGAAGTACCGAATGTAAATTATCACGATATTCCTTCGGCACAAAGCTATCCAACATATTATCCAGTTTCAGTTCCTTGCCTTCATAGCCACACAATTTTCGGGTATAGGGATTGATGCTTGATATTTTGTATAAATCATGGGTCACTATAATCACAGGTGCATTCTGAATAATATTATCCGTTAATTCTTTTTGATAAATCAATTCATTTTCAGTTCTAATTAAATCCGCATGTGCCACACATAGTTTTTCATAGGTTAATTCTGTTTTGTTCATTTGATTTTTTAGCCGCTTGATTCGATTTCTAATCAAGAAATATAATACAATCGTAGTTACCAGAATATAAAACAGTCCTTTATACGTCTGAAAATCTTGGTATTCATTGATATCCGGATAGATAGCAGCTACTGCAGTATCTGATAACTGGATCCATATCATACCAAAAGCGGCATACAGCAAAGAGATAGAAACCGCCTCATGATAAACCACCTTTTTATACAAGGGCTTCACTTTCTTTCTGTTATTCCATTGCATATTACTAATTTTTTTCATTCAACGGCACCTACTTCCTTTTGATAACCACTAATTTTAATGATCAATCCTTTTCGTAAGCATATACTGTTAATATTATGTAATATATAAAATACTGCTGCCAATTTTATATCACTTATCCTCATTATCGTAGTAATTAGCAACAAAAATCAACTTATAGGAATATTCTTACTTAAATGACAAGTCAATTATCATTAAATCATAAGCCCTACCGCCATTTACTACTTATCTACAGTTTTCTTGTTTAATAGAATAAGTGCGCCAACGGCTAGCAGCATAATTGCAATTATAATCTTTATCATCATCGGATTCTTTACTGTTTTAACATTTTCAGTATCATCGTCCGGAGTTGCTTGTGGAACATCAGTTACTGTGGCTATTATTTCTTCTTCTCCAGGAATTTCGACTTTAACAGGAAAAGTTACCGTTAGACCATTCTCTGTCGTTGCAGTTATGATTGCACTTCCGGCAGACATTGCTGTTATCGTTCTTACCGCATATCCATTATCTCCATCTACCACCGCTGATGTAGTGTCTACTGATACAATAGAGGCATCTGAGGAAATGAAAGTTACGGTTGAACTA
>JBASOB010000405.1:0-2499 GCA_049657865.1 Mobilitalea sp. | reverse complement strand
ATAGCGAAGTTAATGGGCAGTGTTCAAAGTCATCAGACTTCGAATCCGAACTCCATTGCCCAAAAAGCAGCTTATGAAGCACTAGTCGGACCTCAGGATTCTGTATTCGCAATGAATGATGAATTTAACAAGAGACGTGACTATATGTACGATCGCATTAAGAGCATGAAGCTAGTTTCTTCCCTAAAACCTCAGGGTGCATTTTATCTCTTTGTTGACGTAAGCGATATCTTTGACAAAGAATATAATGGAGAAAAAGTGAAGGATGTTAATAATCTTGCACGAATTTTGATCGAAGATTATAACGTAGCAGTAATTCCTTGTGAAGACTTTGGATTTGCTGATCATATTCGTTTATCCTATGCAATTTCTCTGGAGCAGATCAAGAAAGGTCTCGACCGAATTGAAACATTTGTTGAAAAATTAATATAATTATTCTGGGTAGTGTTTTTACATTAATTTGTTAAAACACTACCTATTCTTTATATAATATGATAGAATATCAACAAGATGAAATCTACGAAATTGAAGTAAAATAAATATTATTGTGATAAATTAAAATTAATTACATGACGAATTTGTGCGGATGCTCAAATTCACAGATTATGGCAGAATGGAGATTGTGATATGGCATTGTTTGGATTTATCGGAGCTGGGAATATGGGATATCCATTATTGAAAGCCGCAGTCAGCACCTTTGGGATGGAAGAAGTAATCTATACGGATGCTTCAATTGATCGTTGCAATTTTGTAAAAGATGATACGAAGATTCAATTTGCACCAGATAATATATCCGTTGCAAAGAATTGTAAGTATCTTGTATTAGCGGTAAAGCCACAGTTTTTTCCTCAGGTATTAAGTGATCTTACGAATACTGTAACTTCAGAACAAATCGTAATATCAATTGCGGCAGGAATTACGATTGATACTATAAAAGAAAGTATTGCAGATAATGTTCGTGTGGTCAGAGCAATGCCGAATACCCCGGCTATGGTACTAAAAGGCATGACTGGTATTTGTTTTTCTAATGATAAATTTTCCGAAGAAGAGCATACGATAATTGATCGATTTTTTAAATCTTTTGGGAAATATGAAGTTTTTGAAGAACGTCTTATGAATGCTGTCGTATGTGCGAATGGAAGTTCTCCAGCCTATGTCTATATGTTTATAGAGGCATTGGCTGACAGTGTCGTAAGTTTAGGTATCCCAAGAGATAAAGCATATATTCTTGCTGCACAGACAGTGTACGGCGCTGCTTCTATGGTGCTCGAAACAGGAGAACATCCAGCTAAGTTAAAAGATAATGTCTGTTCGCCAGGCGGAACTACTATTGCAGCAGTAAAAGCACTAGAAGAGTATGGCATGCGTAACTCCATCATGAAAGCTACCGATGCGTGTTATGAAAAAGCAGTTTCCCTTGGAAGTAAAAAGTAAATTTGAGAGATATTAAGGTGAAAAAAGACTCTTTCACACTCAAATTTGTACTTGAAGCCCAAAGTTTGCAGACAGAGAGAAAGGCATGGTTATTACTATGAGCCCATATAAAAGAATAAGTAGAAATTTAGTACATAAAGGACAAATCATAGATTACTATAACGACTCAATTGAAATTAATGGAGAGAAGAATGCTACCTTTGATTTTATCAATCACAAAGGTGCTTCTGCCATGATCCCCGTAGATCAATATGGTAATATTCTTATGGTACGTCAGTATCGCAATGCGATTGACAGCTATTCGCTTGAGATTCCAGCAGGAGGACTCAATATCGGGGAAGACAATGAGACCTGTGCCATACGGGAATGCGAAGAAGAAACTGGATTTAAAGCAGGAAAAGTTCATCATTTGCTAGATTTATATACTACAGTAGCCTTTAGCAATGAGAAAATAGGTATTTATTATACGTCTGATCTAACACCATCCCAGCAAAATCTCGATGAAGATGAATTTGTTACCATTGAACGTCATTCGGTAGAAGATCTGACGAAAATGATTTTAAATGGAGAAATAATGGATGCTAAGACAATTGCTGGGATTCTTGCCTATAAAGCAAAAGTTGGTATTGCATAATAATTACATAAACATTCCGTAGTCCTTTATCATATTCCTTATGATAGGATGTCAGAATATTACGTCTTTCACTAAAAGTACCAGGTTATTACAGATCTGATTTTTTAGCACATGGGGAGGTATACAATGGAACAGTATATTAATGAATTTATACAATATTTACAGGAAGTGAAGCAGGCATCAAAAAACACGCTGCAAGCATATCATAATGACTTAAACAAGCTTTGTATTTTTCTGGAGAATCAAAATATTACCTCGGTTGATAAAATCAGTGAAACAAGTTTGAACTCTTATATATTAGCATTAGAAAAAGAAGGTATGTCAGCTGCAACAGTTTCTCGTAATATTGCTTCGATAAAATCATTTTTACTCTATTTAATTAAGCATGGCAAGATTTCAGAAGATCCATCGGAGAGGATTAAGCCTCCCAA
>JBASOB010000404.1:0-1698 GCA_049657865.1 Mobilitalea sp. | reverse complement strand
TTGTACTATTATGCTTGACTTATTGACGGACAAAAAGTATAATCATGATATGAGGAGGTGCAACATGGCAAGAACAGGTAGACCTAAGAGCGATAATCCCTTGGATAGAAAAGTCAGTATTCGGTTTACCGAAGAAGAATATGAGATATTGCTAGAGTATGCAGCGAATCATGAAATGTCTATAACGCAAGCGATTAAAATGAGCGTAAAATTAAATATTTTATCAGCTCAGAAATAGTGCAGGCTCTCTATCCCTCGAGAGGAGGAAAAGATGGCAGCACGAAAAGATGGTAAAGGACGTGCATTAAGAGCGGGTGAGCAATACCGCAAGAGTGAGGGCAGAGGCAGATATTCATACTGTTACACAGATCCATTTGGCAAAAGAAAATATATCTATTCCACAAACTTAGCAAAACTTCGTGAAAGAGAAGATATGTTAATAAGGAACCAGATGGATGGATTAGACGTGTATGTAGCTGGAAGCGCAACTCTTAACTATGTGTTCGACCGTTATTTATCTACAAAAACCGAATTACGAAGTACAACTTATTCTAATTACCTGTACACGTGGAATCATTTCATTAAGGACAGATTTGGAAAGAAAAAAATTGGAGATGTAAAGTATTCAGATGTTCTGGCTTTTTACAATCATTTGATTACAGAATGCGGATTACAAGTAAATACTCTTGAAAGCATTAATACAGTTTTACATCCAACTTTTCAATTAGCGGTCAGAGATGATATTATTAGAAAGAATCCAACAGACGGTGCTTACGCAGAAATAAAGAAACGTCATGGAGGAAGTCGAAAAATAAGACATGCGTTGACAGTAGAGCAGCAAAGATCATTTATGCAGTATGTAGCGGAAAATCCGATTTTTTTTAGTTGGTATCCATTTTTTATGCTGTTACTTGGTACGGGTTGTAGAATTGGAGAAACGATCGGACTTCGATGGGACGACGTAGATATGGATAAACGTATGATTAGCATTAATCACAGTCTAACATATTATCCAAGACGAGAAGAAACTTATGTCTGTGAGTTTAGGGTTTCAAAACCTAAGACTGATGCAGGAATTCGCACGATTCCGATGATGGAACAAGTATATCAGATATTGAAGCAGGAATATGAAAAACAGGTTGAAGAGGGTTTTTGTATCAGTAAAGTGGATGGAATAACCAATTTTATTTTTAGCAATCGATTTGGAAATCCTCATAATCCGGCAGCAGTGAACAGAGCCATTAAGCGTATTGTTGATGCACATAATGCACAGGAAGAAATTAAGGCTAAGAAACAGAAAAGAGAACCTGTTATATTACCGAGATTTTCCTGCCACATATTTCGCCACACTTTTGCTTCGAGATTTTGTGAGAATGAAACGAATGTAAAAGTCATTCAGCAAGTTATGGGGCATGCAGACGTATCGACAACTATGAACATATACGCTGAGGTAAATGATAGTACAACAAGAGAATCGCTTGAAAAATTAGCAAAAAATTTGGATATATTTTAGGGAAGAGTCCTCATTAAATGAGACTTCCAAAAAGGACAGCAAATTCGAACGAAGGACATAATAAGGACATCGAAATGTCATGAAAACGGGAATAAATACGAACAGATTTGAATAAGTACCTAGTTGAAATTTGAATGGATACGTGGTATGATGATTGAGTTCGGAGAAAGTTCAATTAAATTTCC
>JBASOB010000403.1:0-1695 GCA_049657865.1 Mobilitalea sp. | reverse complement strand
TCAGTGCTTCATAAAATCCTGTAATATTTTCCATATCACTTGTCAGTACCGGAATATTTTCTCCACCAATGATATGAATATTCTCGATGAATTTTTCCAAGTTTGCCTTTGACAGAAGTTCATTATTCGAAGCTGTCACAAAGGCGAGACGTTCCTGTTTATCGGTATATATTAACCCACGCACAAAATACGAGGTATCATTATCCGTAGTATACTGCTGCGACAATACATCAATGGATTCTGTGATATACTCCAAATAACTGGTTGCCATTGTAATCGTATTAGCGGTTGCCTGCTTATAATTTGATACTAGTCCTTCGGAAGCTTTTGAATAAGAGATTACGCCTAAAAGAACAATGAATGCTACCGGCACTGCAAAACCAAGTATCAATTTCTGTAAAATACCGAATTTTATTTTATGTGCTTGTGCAGTAAATTGTTTGAAATATCTGATAACCCCATCCCATAATTTTCGAATCATACCTATAAAATCCCCAGCTTTTTTCATAGATCATACGTCCTCCTTCTTAGCATGTTTTTATTATATCAAAAAGAGAATCAAATGTATATGTATTTTTTCGAAAGTTTTCGAATATTTATTATTGATTTTTTACCTTAAAAGAGAAGGGCCTCCTGAACTGATCACTCGAAAGCAGACATGGCCAATAACCAAAACTACTTTGGAGGGATCAAATCAATCAGCCCTTCTCTTTCCATATTTTATTTGCTCAGGTTTTATTTGCTCTAGTTCTCTTTGCTCTAGTTCTCTTTGCTCTAGTTCTCTTTACTCTAGTTCTCTTTACTCTAGTTCTCTTTTCTTCTCAAGATATCATATGGCTCCATCGGTATCCCAAGATCTACAGAAATAATCATTTGAGGATGCGGGCAGCTTTCCATATCATTTCCCTTATCATCTTCTATCTTCTTGACAATGACATTATTGGTGGTTCCATTTGGTTTAATAATTTCAATACTATCTCCAACCGAGAATTTGTTTTTCTGCTCTAATTGATACAAGCCATCCTTCTCGCCTGTTATGGTTCCTAGATAAGTATATGCCTTTTCATAAGTGTTGTGGTTGTAAATTTGATCTTCATGGGTCGGCGTATGAAAGAAGAATCCCGTTGTAAACTGGCGATTAATTCCCTTCTTAATTTCCTCTAGGTAGCCCGTCTTGTGAGCTTCATAAATTGCAGGATCTTCAAAGAATTCATCAATAGCCTTGCGGTAAGTTCTTGCAACCGTTGCTGCGTAAAGTGCCGTCTTCATTCTTCCCTCAACCTTAAGGCTATTGATACCCGCTTTCACAAGTTCCGGAATATATTCAATCATACATAAATCTTTCGAATTAAATAGATAGGTCCCGCGTTCATTTTCCTCGATTGGAAGATATTCGCCAGGTCTTGTTTCTTCAACGATATGGTATTTCCAACGGCAGGACTGCGTACAAGCGCCCATATTGGCATCTCTGCCTGTAAAATAATTGCTAAGCAGGCATCTGCCCGAATATGCGATACACATTGCTCCGTGTACAAAAGTCTCTATCTCCATCTCGGCAGGAATTTTCCCGCGAAGCTCCGCTAACTCTGCTAGCGATAATTCTCTTGCAGATACCACTCTGGTAGCACCCATCTTGTGCCAGAAATTATAAGTGGCATAATTGGTATTATTCGCCTGCGTGCTGATATGTGCTTC
>JBASOB010000402.1:0-4817 GCA_049657865.1 Mobilitalea sp. | reverse complement strand
ACCAACGGTCGCGCACGTTCTGCTAAATTACGCTGGGCGATTAAAGCATAGTTGTTGAGATATTGAATCAGAAAAGGAATCTTGAAGTACAAAACTCTCAAGATTCCTTTTTTCTTAACTTACGAACTCACTATGATTACTTTCTTTGATAGGTACACAATTGATTTCAATCCGATTACGGCCGTTTCTCTTCGCATGATACAATGCTTCATCAGCAAGTAACACGATTTGTTCTGGCACACTTAGTTCGGAAGTGTTAACCGTCACTCCCCCCACGCTTACAGTGATATATTTTGCAATACTTGAGCTTGCGTGTGGTATCATAAGCTCTTCGATTGCTTTCCGAATATGCTCTGCTATTGTTTTCGCACCATCGTAATCCGTTTTTGGTAAAATGACGACAAACTCTTCTCCACCATATCTTGCAGTAATATCGGATACCCTTCCAATCATAGTGTTAAGAAGTGCTCCAATCTGTCTCAAACAATCGTCGCCTGCTAAATGACCGTAGTGATCATTATAATTTTTAAAATAATCAATATCTAAAATAATTAGTGACAGCTCCTCTCCATATCGCTTTGCTCTGTAAAACTCTGTTTTTAGAGCTTCATCAAAATATCTGCGGTTAAAAAGACCGGTTAAACTGTCGGTAATCGAATTAATCTGAGCAATATTTCTTTCTTTTTCAAGTTGTTGTACTAGCTGCTGTATTTTCTGTTCTGTTAGCTTACGCTCTGTAATGTCCTTAATTGAGTTGATAATATGGGGAACCTCATAAATTATAATAACTCGAGCAGAAATCATTCCGAAAAACCGACTTTTATCTTTGCGTTCAAATTCAAATTCTCTGTTTTCACACATTTCTTTTTCATTCAACTCAGCTAAAAACAATTCCCGTTCTGTGATATCATGCCATAGGTTAATCTTCGTTGTATAATTATTAATTACCTCATCTCGATTGTAACCTGTGATAGCCGAAAATCCCTCATTTATATCAATTATCAAACCATCTGTCAGTCTCGTTATGATAGCAGCATCAGGACTTGTGTTAAAAACCTTTTGCATCTTTTCTTTTTCAATCACATTTTCTATATTAAGACGTTGATTAAACATAATAATAAACCCATATGTCCATAGAATACTAGTGATGGTTGGTACTAAAAATGCAATTACATAGCTCAACTCATGGTCACTGTAATTCAGTATTTCAGGCGTGATAAGGGTAAAAATAGCACGCACTGTTAAATAACATCCATAGACAAAGAATACCATACCCGTAAAATTTGCCGCACCCAGCTCTCTTCTATTTTTTCTTGAAATAAGTCTTAATGCGGATATGATAGAAATAATAGCTAATGCAGCATTTACAACAATGGTGCGCTCTGAAATACTATTATCTATAAAAATATAATAATAATAAAAAGCCAAAAAAGCAGTATATAATAGTGGAAGAAACCACTTATTCATTTTCTTATCAAGGAAACGTGTAATGCCTATATAGAGAAATATTTGTCCTAAAACTACGAGTGGATTTGCAAATCTGGCAAGCAACGATAATGATTCGACAAATAACAAAGGCATAAAGACAACACCTAATGCCATAAGTGCTGAACCAAGCACCCACCACCCAATCCCTCGAAAGGTCCTATTTATTTTATACAGAACAAAAATAACAATAACCTGCGTAATCAATATAAGAATCTCAACAAAAGCAATGGTCAGAATATCAAACTTCATATATATTTTACCTTTCAATATTAATCAGCGTTTATATTTCTCCACTTAATTTGTGTACCATTGTACTTCTAGTACATTTCTATCATATTTTTATAATTATACAATAAAGGACACAATAATACCACTATAGCTTTGCGTAAAAAGGACCTCCTGTTTAAGTGCTAATGGGTTATTTTTACTCTTTTTTATATTCACAGTTATCTATAAACATCGCAACTATTACTGCAACCAACGCTTTAAACTATTTTCTTCAAAGGTCCACTGAGGAGTGTTCAACGGATAGGTTATTTCTGTCTCATAATACCAAGGATCTTCTTCATGAAGTGGATTAATTAATACATGAAATTCCTGTGCCGGCATATAACCCTGTGCCAATAAGTAGGCCTTTTCGCCTTTCTTATTCTCAACCATATCAATAACTAAAACGCAATGCCCCGGACTCCCTCCCTCAATAAACATATCTCCCGGAAGTATTTCTTCATTATTTATATCGGCACCTTCTGAATTTAATGACATAGTACCCGCATAAATAAAAACGATTTCAAGATAAGCGAGTAAGTTTTCATAAGTATCATCATATTCTGCTGTTTTTATCCAACTCGTATCATTTCCGGATACTGATAGACGGTATCCCTCACGCCATTTTACATATTCCATCAAGAAGTTATTTGTTAAATGAAAAGCAATTTTATCATATTCTCCAATCGACCAATAATATTCTGCGTACAGTCTAATAAGTGAATCTGCACACTGCTGCAAATCTTTATCTCCTATTTCCATATCAAAAACGGCAATATGGGCTGACTGATTGCTCTTCTCATCACCATTATATAGAAGTACCGGACTTCCATTTTTCTTAAGTGTAAGATTCCTCATATATGTAGCAAAACTATTCTCCTCTGCTTGCACACGCTCATAATTCTCCGGCGGATTAATTCTTCCAGCAAGAGTATTCTCTCCTGGCGAAATAAATCTATTGTTATCCTCTTCCTCTGTATTTTCAACAATATTTGCATTCTCCTCTTTGTCTGTATTGCCATCTTTATTTTCATTGCCCTCTGCATCATTCTTTTTTTCTACAATTGCTTCTTCTATACTTTTACCCTCTGGATTATTTTCTTCCAAAGAAATATCTGGTATTCTATCTCCATCTGAGGAGTTATTCTTACTATTAGTGGAACATGCAATAAAGATAATACCGATGCAAAAAACATAAAGACTTAATAATATGCTCTTTCTCATTTTTCTCCTCCATACATTTCTCTATTAATACTGTACCACATAAATTGCACTTATTGTAATATTTATCATATTGCACTTAGATAAAAACCAGCCCCTAGGTTAGTTTTCCTAACACTAAGTGGCTGGTTCACTTACAATATATTCGGTTTTTTACAATAAGCCTATTTTTTTACGAAATACCATAATATTGTAGGCCTCCGTATTCACTTCATAATTATGATTAAATCTTTTTTAAATAAACTGCCACTGCTTTCCAGTTTTCTGTTGCCTGATAGAACAGCTTACCCTCTGACACCTTAAGCTCTACCTCTGTATCCGAATATACTTCTTCTATTTCATAATTATCTGTTTCCGGTAGTTCAACAAAACATTGATCCAGTAATGGTCCATCAAAGATATGAAAGAGTGCATAAGCATCTCCGTTTTCTGTAGTACGCAGGATTCCCTGCCAGCCAGCCGGATGACGATAGCTCGTTATGTCAGTTCCAAACCTGGTAGTATAACCATCACGAATGATAGGTGCGATTCTTTTATAAAAAGCGATACCTTCCTCAATGACGTTCCACTGCTCTTTCTCTAATTCCATTACATCACCGGACAGGCACATCCTGCCCAAGAAAGTATTGGCCATGGAATAGGCGATGCGTTTTATGGAATCTTCTTTTCGAATCACTGCCCAGATCTGACTCTGTCTTGGAAGAATCGCTCTATGTAAATTCGCGGCTATGATCGGTATTTCCACGCATTCATGTGCATCGGAGAATGAGGCCATACTGCAGCTGCCCATCATGAGCGGTTCCAGCCGATGACCGCCGGAAGCACAGTTTTCTAATATAATATCAGGGACTTCCTCTTTTACCTTTTCCATAAATTCATAGGAAGCCTGCATATTCTGGCGTAGGCCTTCCCCTTGGGATTCCGCTCCGTCACAGCCTATTCCTATCGTCTCATTGTAATCAATTTTCATATAGGAAAAATTATATTTTTGCAAAGTTCCGATTACTTTTTCCGTAAGATAAGCCTGTACCCAAGGATCCCGCATATCCCAGAATCGCCTCATTGTCGTCGTTAATGTCTTACCATCTCTCTGTAGCAAATGTTCTGTATCTTGATAAGCCTTCGCTGCCGACCCAACATTTTCAATTTCAAACCAGATACCTGGAAGCAAATCATTCTCCCTGATTGCCTCCACTGTTTTCTCAAGTCCCTCCGGAAACAGATCCTCCGATACCAGATAGTCTCCCATGGCGATATCCCAAGGGATTCCAGTTTCTTTGTACCATCCGCAGTCAATCACGAAATATCCGAAGCCTTTTCCTTTGATTGCTTTAAGTATTGCTGTAATATTTTCATGAGAAGGACATCCCCAGGTGGTGCAGTATTCGTTAAAGATGATTGGCAGACTCTGCTCGCTCTCCGGGCCTTTCTCAACTCTTCGGATTCCTGCAGAGGTTAACCGCTGTGATATACGGTCAATTCCACCGCCTTTACATACGGAGAGAATCGCAGTCGGAGTCGTAAAACTTTCATTTGCTGCAATCTCTTTCCTCCAGTGGCCGAATTCACGGTCTGCCAAACCTCCTGAAACACTCAGCGCATCATCTTTCCGGTAGATTTCCATCTGCCAAGAAGCATTATGTGCCAGCTGTACTCCCCAGAAGATATCATTTGTTATATCTTCCACAGCAAGAAACGGAAAATATCGGTTGACTGCCATAGAACCTATCTGGCCGAAACGTTCCGCGCGGACGGCATGTCCTGCCCAGGAGGGTTCGAGTTGAAGGTCTTCGACAGTACAGCTTTCTAACCGCCCTTCCATGCTCCATACACTTCTCAGG
>JBASOB010000401.1:0-9996 GCA_049657865.1 Mobilitalea sp. | reverse complement strand
CTGTACTGGTAAGTGTCGTAACCATATTAACTGCATATAGGAAGCTGCTTTCATAGGATTTCACCCTCTTGAATTCGCTAAGGATTTTACTGGCAATCTCGGGTCTTAAAGGAGCATTCCCATGGTAAACGTCACGGATGCTCTTCAGGACTTCCACAGGTTTGGCGTTTTTCAAGATATAGTCGCTGACACCCAGTTGAAATGCGGTAAAAATCAGTTCATCCTCCTCGAAAACAGTCAAAATAATAATCTTTAGATCTTTATATCCAAGCAATAATTCTTTTGTTGCTCGAAGACCCGCATCTTTTTCTTCCATCTCGATATCCATCAAAATAACATCAGGGCGGCTAATCTTCGCCTGCCTGACCGCTTCAGCGCCACTGGAAACATCGGCTACCACGGTGATGTCTTCCGCTTCTGATAATATTTTCACGTATCTCTTACGAATTGGATCCATATCTTCTGCTATTAAAACTCGAATCATTTCTTCTGCCATAAACACAAAGCCTTCCCTCTTACTTTAAACTAAATCTATTTAGAATCCAACCTAATTGTGACTGCACTTTGTACCTTTCATATAATGATTGTAAGTCTCTCTTTCAACTCACTTGACAACCATCTGAACTATATAAATAAAGTATTTACTTTATGAAACATATTGATACATATTCGGTAAAAATATTTTAAAGTTGGTTCCTACATTCTCATGACTTTCAACTTCTATCTTACCTTCATGTGCCATGATGATTCTATGTGTCAGCGCCAACCCAATTCCCCAATGTTTCGCAATCGGTTTAGAGGAGTACAAAGGGGTAAAAATATTCTTTATATTACTATCTTTAATACCCACTCCGGTATCTTGTATCGATAGGATGATCCAGTTACTGACGGACTCCAGTTTAATTGTTAACTTTCTCTGTTCCTCCGGAAGGGTTTCCATGGAATCGATTGCATTCTCAATAATGTTCTTCACTGCCTGCTCAAAGAAGATGGAATCAATCATTACATTCGGGATATCTTCCTCAAACAATTGTATAGTCTGACAATTTCTCAAATTGCTATTCATATGTTCAAGTATAGTGCTTACAAGTTTTGTAATGTCTGTTTCTACCAGATCCAGGTTTGAATTTTTAGTGCTTCTGTGTATCGTATCCAGCCGCTCATATAAATTATTACAACGGTTGAGTATCTCCTGTATCCCATTTTCGTTTTCTTCTGAAGTATGCAGTAACTCAACTTCCGATTGAATGGCTATAATTTCATTTTTCATATAATGGCAGAAGGATTTCGAGGTAGTATCTGCAGCATCAATTTGTTTCGTGATTGTAAATTCTTTATTCATCATTTTTCTTTTAATGGATACTATCTCATAAATACAGAAAGCACATAAGAGCTCAGTAACAATCAGGGAATAAGGAAATATGGTATAGATAAACTGATTCTTGCTTAAAGGTACGGAGGAATAGGTCGTGAAATCAGCTATTTTTGAAATTTTAATTAAAAATCCAGGTGAAAACCAGAAAATTGTAATATAAGAAATCATGATCCCTGTATAACAGATTCCTTCTCCAATCAGATAACTTCGTAAGAAATGCAGGAAATATACTTTTTTATAAATCAAGCATAGTCGCAGGATACTGTATAAGATGATTCCATTATTGATAATGACTGTAATCATATGGAAAATATTTTTAAATGCATAAATCTGCTCTAATGATAACCAATTCGGATAAACGAAATTATATACATGATATTGAATCAGCGGGTCATATATAAAAAATTGGATTATCAGGAATGCCGGTATCATTAACTGCCATTTTTTAAGCAAATAGATGGAGCTCTTCTCCTGATAGGATACCGAGAAGCAATAACCGAAAAAAACTACAGCCAAAGAGGAAAGATTCAGCAGGCGAATAATCACGTCCTGAGGAATATTAACAAACATCAGATATCTCCATACACCTTTAGGCAGAGAAAAATAATTATTAACGATATTATAATAATAGGTATCTTTTGACAAATACAGTATCATCGCAAAGATTGCGATAATATATACAATTAACGTAGCTGCCAAATATTTAGACGAAACTCGGTTGTCTTTTTGAATAATCAAATAGATTAAAATTAGTATGATAACGAAAACCAATATAAACACGGTTTCTACCTCCCCTATATGATCCGTTTTACTGTCAGGCATTCTCATTGACGAAACTTATAATAATCATTATAATATTAATATTCGAAAAAAACAAACATCGATTACTGCATACGATTTATGAAAGGACCTGACATGAAAGATCATAGGAATCATAAGTATCTATCTATTTTTATTGGTTTCGCCGTCTGCATTCTCCTCTATCTTTTTATCCATATGAGAAATAACTCAGCGGTTACAGTCGAAGATAATCCTGCTGATAAAGTCTCTATCGTTTCACAGGAAAAAACAGTTTTGGATTATTATATCTGGGATGATGAATTCTCCTACATTAATCCTGTGGTAACAGCATATAATGCTTTTCAGTCTGCTGTTGAAATTAAATTGCATATCCTAACGAGCGAGGAATACGATGCTGAAATATTCAAGTTACTTTCTACCGATTGTAAAATAGATCTACTCGGCATCAGAGGGATTTCTAAATTAATCATGCTCCAGGATAATGGGCAGCTTCTTGATTTAACCTCGTATGTTAAGAATAATGATATGGATGTAACCGCCTATGGCAGTATGTTCAACGATATTTCCATTGACGGAAAATATTACGGGATACCAAACAGAAGTACCTGTTGGGCACTTTTTTATAACAAAGACATCTTTGATGATGCCGGTATTCCATATCCCGAACAGATGACCTGGGAAGAATATAGGCAGTTGGCCATTACTCTTACTCGCGGTGAAGGGGAAGACAAAATATGGGGAGGTTATTGGGTTCCTTGGTGTTATAATTTTGCCGCACTTCAACGTTCCTCTTATCTGATTGATGATGATTTAACCTATACGAAAGAATCTCTAGAATTGTTAAACAATTTTTATAACGTTGACAAATCCCATATGAGTTATAGGCAACTGGTTGATGAGTCGGTTGACTGTTACCGTGAATTTGAAAACGGATCTATCGCAATGTTCCCTCAAGGTGAATGGTCGGTCAATATGCTGCTGCTCGCAGAAAAAGAAGGATTAACCGATGTTAATTGGGACATCGCACCGATGCCGGTTTTTGAAGGACAAGCTTCGGGTACTACCTGGGGACAATATCAATTTGTTGGAGCAGCCTCTGATACTGCTTATCCGAAAGAAGTATTTGACTTCATCCAATTTCTTTGTGGTGAAGAAGGTGCACGTATTTATGCCGAAAACGGTATGCTTCACGCATATTCCAATGATGAGATCAAGAAAATATATATGACTGCAGTAGGAAAAGATTCTGCTTCCATTTTCTTTAAGACCAAAAAAGTTCAGGAGGAAATCGCAATGTCTGGATATGAAGATGTTAAAGTCTCTTTCATTGCTGCTGCCGGCGAATACCTTCTCGGTAATCAGACAATAGAGGAAACAATGGCAACTTTTATAAAAGAGCGAAAAGAATTATTAAAATAAAATTTCCACTATAAATATGGATTTTTTTATACCATCATTTACTTTTAGTCACAACAAGCTGCTTGAATTCATTCAAACAGCTTGTTCGATTTCTATTATCCTTTTACTCCTGTCGTAGCAACACCTTCTACGATATACTTTTGTGCAAAAGCATATACAATGATGACTGGAATCAGGGAGATTACGGTACCTGCCATAATTGCACCGTAGTCTGTATCAAACTGACGCTTAAAAGTCGCAAGTCCTAACTGAATCGTCTTATTCATATCGCTGTCCAGATAAACCATAGGTGCCATATAATCATTCCAAACGCTTGTAAAAGTTAATGCGGTTAAGGTAGCTAAACCGGTTTTTGAGAGCGGGAGGATTATTTTCATATAGATTCCAAAAGGTCCGCATCCGTCAATTTTTGCTGCTTCGCTTACACTTTCTGGTATCGTCACCATGTTCTGCCTTAAAATAAAAACTCCAAATGCGCTGAAAGCGCCAATTAATATCAGCGACAGTTGATTATCATAAAGACCTAGTTTTTGAATCACCATAAACTGAGGAATCATAATTGCATTCCAAGGAACCATCATAGTGCCAAGATATGCCAAAAACAAGAAATCACGACCGGGAAACTTAAGCTTTGCAAATGCAAAGGCAGCCATGGAACAAGTTACAAGCTGCAACAAGGTGACGCAAACGGTAATCTTTGCCGTATTGAGGAAATACCGTGTAAAGGGAATCTTATTGAATACCGTCTCATAATTTACAGAACGAAACACTTGCGGAATCCATTCGATCGGTTTTGTAAATATCTCAGATTTTGCCTTGAAGGAAGCGCTTAGCATCCACACAAAAGGAATGATCATTATTAAAGTAACCAGAATACATACAATAAAAATGACGATGGTACTCTTTCTTATCTTCTTCTTATTAGTTTTATTTAGTTTTATCTTGCTCATGAATTATCTCCTCTCCTTCTTTATTTTCTGTTTACATGTCATAATTAACCCATTTCTTCTGTCCATGCCACTGGATCAATGTTAGGATGAAAACAATTAAGAATAAGAAATATCCAATTGCAGATGCATATCCCATTCTTCCATAACGAAATGCTTCCTGGTATACACGCATTACTAGCACTGTAGTTTCCCTGCCAGGCCCGCCTTCTGTAGTAACATTGATAATGTCGAACACCTGGAAGGATGCAATAAATGTCAATATGGTAACCATGAATGTTGTCGGTGAAAGCATCGGCCAAGTGATATAACGGAACGTATGCCATGCGTCTGCACCATCAATTTTAGCAGATTCATATAAATGAACCGGAATATTCTTCAGTCCGCCCATAAACATGATCATATAATATCCTGCCTGTTTCCATACAACTACAATTACGATTGAAATCATTGCTGTCGTTGTACCCCAGAACCATTTAGGAGGATTTTCAACACCAAGTGCCTGTAACATCTGATTGACAGGTCCATTTTTTGATTCAAATAGTTGGAGCCATACACAACCTACTGCAACCATCGAAGTTAAATTTGGGAAGAAATATACTGTCTTGAAAAAACCACCACCATACATTTTTCTATTCAGCATCATTGCCAGTATCAATGAGAATAAAATAGTCAGCGGCACACTTGAAAGGGTATAGAATAAATTGTTTTTTAGGGCAATTGTAAAACTGCTGTCTGAAAACATATTAATGTAATTTGAGAATCCTACAAACTTCGGGGTACCAAATCCACTATAATCTGTCAAGCTTACAATAAATCCCATCACAATCGGTATCGCCGTAAAGATTAAAAATCCAATAAAATTAGGAAGTAAAAACAGATATCCGGCTATCCACTCTTTTCGATTCAATTTCGTGCTAGATCTTTTTTTCGTTACTTGTTTCGCCATTCGCCCAGCCTCCTTCTTCAAAAATATTTTCGTATTCCGGTATTTAAAATCCCGATGTCTCAGTTTCCCAAGACACCGGGTATTACTATGTTTTGTTATCTTATTACTATTCCTTGATTTCTAATGCATTATTTTCAATTGTATTTCTTAATTTCTAATGCATTATCTTTCTGTTATATCCATTATTTTGTATTAAAATCCAATCTATTATTTTGCGAGAATTTCAGATCTTCTATCTTTGTAAGCTGTAAAAGCTTCCTCCAAAGAAGCATTGCCAACTAATGCATCATTTAATTCTTCTTTGAATGCGGTATTTAATTCATCGTAGCTATTCTCTAATCCCTGCTCAAGACCAACCTTTGCCGAGAATACATATTCGGTTCCAGGAACTGTAACGCTTTCATTATATACTGCAAGAGCTGCATCGGAAGGGAAGGCAGGAACTGCGGAATGAGCTGCATAAATACTTGCGCCTTCATCACTGTAATTGCAGAACTTTATGAAATCGAAGGCTGCAGCTGCTTTTTCACTCTTAGCTGATATACTGAAGCAAGAGGTACTTCCTACAGTGGATTCAGCTGCTGCATCATCAAAAACAGGAAGTGGAGCTGCACACCATTCAAAGGCAGGGTTCGCATCTCCGAAGAGCAGGAATTCCCAGTCCCCGTTAATCATCATATAAGTTTTGCCTTCTGCGAAGAATGCATTCAAATCGAAAGATCCTGACATTTCTTCAATGCTTGGATGACTCTTGTCCGTGATATACCATCTTTCCAGAAGTTTTGCATAATCCATTGTTCTGGTCAAATTTTCATCTGTCAAGTATTCACCAACCGCTGTAGCTCCCAGATTCATTGTCCAGTTAGGGCAAACACCTCCCCATAAATCTTCTGTTGTTAAAGATTTAGCAAGTGCTGAATACTCTTCCCAGGTAAGGTTGACTGGGTATTCTAAGCCTGCTGCATCAAATAAATCTTTGTTGTACCATAACAACCAGCAAGATTTTGATGTACTGAGTCCATAAGTACTGCCATCCTTAATAAATGCTTCCTGCATGGAACCGTATATACTAGTATCAACATTATTTTCTGTTATTAAGTCACTCATGTCGTAGATTGCACCTGTTTCTGCAAGTTGTCTCAGCTTAGCACCGCCACGTACCCAGAATACATCGACATCAGCACCACCTGATAGTAAAACAGTAATCTTATCATCATAATCATCATTTGCAATAATGGAAACATTTACTTTCACATTTTTATTCTGTGCCATATAGGCTTCTGCTAATGCTCTTGCGATTACCTCATTATCGGTATGCTCATAGAAATTAATTTCAACAACTTCTTCCGAAGCAGAAGCATCTTTCACAGTTGTATCTGTAGTATCTGCTGCCGGTGTTTCCATCTTGTCAGTGGCGCTGCTGCATCCTACTAAACTGAACGCAAGTACCGCTGAGATCATCATGGATAATAACTTTTTCTTTATCATACTAACTCCCATCTGTGTGTCTTTGCACACCCATAAATTAGGATAGTGAAGATCCTTCGTTATATCTCACTTTCCTTTTCTCCTCTTTGTAAATGATCTGTCTAAGGTATTTTCGCAATAGATTACAAGTTTTAGTACCTATTGTTTCGTATCAAACCATATATTTGATCTCGATACTTACTTAAACTGTATTAGTTTCTTTACTATATTAATGTATCATCGATAGAACTCTGTGCATAGGCTTATGTTTTATCATCCTTTTTTCACAGATACCGCCACTACGTTCCTACCCGCAGTATAATTAATCTATTACTATTTTCAATAGAAAGCTATCCGCTGATCTATATGATTTCTCTTACCAAAAAAGGATTTCGCATATTACTTGCGAAATCCTTTTTTTAATAATCATGTATTTTGTTTTTAACGAATAAATAATCCTACGTCTACTTTGTTCTTAAGCATTTAAATTATGTTTTATAATAATTCCGTTGACTTCTACCTGATCGCTTATTTCGATTACCAAGCATTTACGTCCGTCTACTATTTTAGTTTCTACTAAATCAGTACGTTCCGGATTGATTTTAATGATGATATCCGGTGTTTTAATTTCAAAAGTCCTTGTATTTACTATATTAGATGCTAATAATGATACATTGACTCCTGTCTTTTCTTCATAATTTTTATCGAAATCTTTCAGTTTCTCTTCACTCACACCGCTATCAGATAAGAGATCTTTCACCTCTGTTTTGTTTAAAGTGAGTGGTTCCGGAATATCCTTATGGTCTTCTATTCTTTCATTCAGCTTATCATGAATGTTTTTAATCGTCTCCATATCGCAGTCGTCACCAAGCGTTTCTTCTATGAGCGTCTGAAATATTTCCTTCTGTTCGCCTGCAGATATCGGTACTTCGCAACCAAGGAGCTGATTGACAAAATCTATATGCTGCGCTTCCGGATCTTTCGAATAATACAATATGCTATGGATATCCGTGCTTCGGTCATTAAAGGCGGGAAAAAGAAATCCATTGCAGGGATATCCAACTACCCAGTCTTGAATACGTTTCTGAAATAAATTTTCTTCTGTATTATAGCTGATCCCAGGTTTCGTAAGGTTTACGGGGCAGATGGAGCACAATAGATAACTGTATACTTCATCGGAAGCATCGTCATTTAATATTTTATCTTTCGTTCTTCCTGGAACATCATAAGCGGCACGAACTAATAATATCAGGTAGTTACCTACATAATCATACATCTGAATTATTTTATTATAAAATTCCTCCAGAAGGGTTTCCTCCTTTAGTTCACTGTCTCTAAGCTTTAACAGGAATTCCTGTGTACCTCCGTTAAACTCTGTCTCCATCGGGAATTCCATATTGATCAGATTCTTACCAATCGTGCCGGACAGGCTTTTCTTAAATATTTCAAAGTATTTAAAGGTTTCTTCCTCCGGCAGGCAGAGGAAGGATTCTGTGAACTTCGTCTTTATCTCTTTCTCTCCGTCTACATAGCAGCCACATATTTTTGTTATCGTACAATTCTCATGTTTCATTTGTTTTTTAATTTCCAGTACTTCGCTATTTATCATTTTTTGTCCTGTAGGATCTGATTTGTGAAAATACGATCCTACTTATCCTTTCGTCTTTCTATTTCATTAGTAATAGAATATAATCTAATCCCCAGATTGGTTCATCAAAACATTCTTTCCAGAATTCTTTCATGCCTTCTGTATTATATCCTATAATTCTTGAATATATCACGATAAAATCTCGGATATCTTTATAATTTATGAGGTTTTCCTTTATACCTTGGCTACTACAATTGCCCGTCACATTATTTAATCTATTTACATTATTAGCTGTCAAATTACTAAGTTGATTTTCAGCATTGGCATTCACATCCCTTGACTGGTTCGCTGTACCTATCGTCTCACCCATTGATTGACCTTTATTACTGTTACTCTCTTGTATGACCACCCTTAAGAACGATGAATATTTTGTCATAACATATTCCGTTATTATCGTTTGAAACGACATTATCATTTCTTCCATATCATCGCTGATACAGTTCCCAAACACTTTTGAGACAATACAGTTTTCAAGCAGAAGGTCATTTTGTCCGAATTCTGTTTTGAAAAGCTCCCATCTTGTAGCGAATTCCGTGATATTCCTGCTTTTTGCCAGATTAGATATATCTTTAAGATAAGGATTGAAGGTTTTCTCATGGCTATAGTTCAGCACGATATCAATAAACAGTTCCGTGATCTCCTGATAAGAATCCTTACTCTTTATCACTGTTTTTGTACAGAATTCAACTAAGGAGGTGAGATAATCTTCATCCCGATACTTCTCCATAATTTCCTTCGTGATGACCGGCTCTTTTCTCAGCCGTAATAACATGTTGAATACTAATAATATTTTATCCTTTAATACAAATTTATTGTTCTGTAGGATAGCAATCATAGCTTCTCTTATTTGAAATCCCAGTAGATCAGTATCCCCAGTATCTGCATTACCTTCTAAGGTAAACTTAATTTTCCCTTTTAATCGGTGGATCATGTCTATTACCGTCGGACAGGCGCAGGACAGAGAATATTCTTTCAAGAGCCCAAAACTAGTTTCCTGTCTTGGGAATACTTTGCAGGTTTTTGGCATAGCTTCTTCTCCAAATTTAATAAAGAGATTGCATAATTCTTTCTCATTTAAAAAAGGACAGCACATGCTTTCACCCATATTGATTACTTTTTTAGTTTGGGGACCGTCTTCTTTCGTTTTAATATGCCTGCAGATATGTTCGGACTGTTCTGCATTACTTTCCCATTTCTGATACGTATCAGAATCGACCATAATTTCCCATCCCTTACAGCAGGTAAAGGAGCATTGATCGGCGGTGCAGCAAAACTCCTCATAGAACTCTTCTTTTAATATGTTGTCCATTTCATAACCCAGCCTTTCTCTTGCTTGCAAACTTTGGGCTGCAGTTACAAATTTGCATGTGAATGAAACATGATACCTACA
>JBASOB010000400.1:0-11549 GCA_049657865.1 Mobilitalea sp. | reverse complement strand
TCTCACGGCTCATAAGTTCTGTGATAATTGGAGTAGCCTTGGAAATTGGGATTGCATATCCCATACCTTCTACTTCATTTGATGAATATTTTACAGAATTGATTCCGATTACTTCACCTTTTACATTAAGAAGTGCACCGCCACTATTACCAGGGTTTATTGCTGCATCTGTCTGAAGAAGCACCATGGTTTTAGTTTCATATCCATCGCTGACTTCTATTTCACGGTCTTTTGCACTGATATAACCTACTGTTACTGACTGTCCATAACCAAGCGCATTGCCGATAGCGATTGCCATTTCTCCAACCTCAACTGAATCAGAATCTCCAAGGGTTGCAATGGTAATTGAATCTAAAGTACTCTTTTCTAATGTTGAAATATCTACTGACACTACTGCCAAATCTGCAGCAGAATCCGTTCCCTTTATTACTGCCTCTGCTTCAGTACCATCGATAAAGGTTACTGTGATTTTCGTGGTACCTTCTACTACATGATTATTCGTTGCTATTAGTAGTTCCTCGTCATTTTCTCCAACGATTATACCCGAACCGCTTCCCTCAACTTCTTGATCAAAAGACTGTCCAAACCATTCCGTTGAAGCATTCGAAACACTGTTAATCGATACAATTGCAGGAATTGTCTTATCAACTACATCACTGATTGCAGATTTTGACTCCTCAACTACACTGGCACTATCCGTATATGCTATGTTGTAATTCGATGTATCATCTGTTCCCGATTGGTTTATTAAATTTGCAAAGATTCCCTTGGAACCGGTATCAGGATTTGCCGCATAAACTAAAGCCTGTATTCCCAAAAAGCATATTCCTGCAATTAGTCCGAAGCTTACTGCTCTGCCTATCAATCTCAGGAATTTATTCTCTTTTTTCGGTTTCTTATTAGGTCCATCTCCAAACGCATTACCATTGGAATTATTCATGACGTAATTCATGTTCGGATTATTATTAGGATTACTGTTATAATTTATGTAAGGATTCATGTTTGGGTTTATATTAGGGTTCATATTAGGGTTTCCATTTTGATTTCCATTAGGGTTTATATTAGGATTACTATTTGAATTATTGTTCCCATTTATATTTCCATTAGGTGCATTCGGATACCCCCACGTATTTGTCCCTTGATTGTTATTCGAAGCGGAACCATTTGGCATTTGTTCTGCCCAAAAGCTATATTCCGGCATCTTGTTGCCTTGGTTTTGATTATTCGTTGTATTCGTATCATTTACTTGACCGGCGCTATCCGCTTGATTCGTATTATCCAAGGGTTTTGTGTTATCCATAGGATTTTTGTCATCCGAAGGATTTATGTTGTTGTTATCATATTCAGCCATAAGAATTCTCCTTTCAACATAATAGTTCTATATTGGTTTATGGTTACAGTATAACAAGCTTTTGTGTAAAGAGTGTGAAAAATATTTTAAAAAAGTTTGAAAAATAGATAATAGCATCTATTATCATTATTTTCCATATTATGTTTAACTTTTAATTCTATCTACAAAAATTTAGTTGTTGAAATCTGTATAATCATGTATTATAGTAGAGAAGTTGTTCACAAGAATTTGCCGTAAAGTAGGTGTAAATATGATTAAAGATAATCAAAAAATGTTTAATAGAGTTCATGTATTAATGGATGCCTGTATTATTGTCATCGCTTACCTATTTACTTATTATCTGCGATTCAAAAGTCCTTTAATACAATTACCTCGTTTTCAAACAGAAGGTATCTATTATTATCCTTTACCTATATATGCTCAGCGACTGATTTATTTAGTCCCACTTTACCTGTTCATTTACTACTTCTGCAGGTTGTATACCCCCAAACGCGTCAGTCGGATGTGGAAGGAAATCTTCAGCTTAATGCTGGCTAACCTTTTTGGATTAGCATTTTACTTCTCTATTTTATACCTGACTTATGAGTTTAATATCTCGCGTTCCTTCTTAATTATATTCTTTGCAATTAATGTATCGATGAGTACTTTTGCGCGTATGCTTCTCGCTCATTCATTGAAAGTTGCACGTCGCAAAGGCCGTAATTTGAAGCACGTACTTATGGTTGGTTATGGTCATGCTGCTGAAGTCTATATCGACCGGATATTTGCAAATCCTCAGTGGGGCTACTATATCCATGGCATTTTAGATGATTCCATGGAAATTGGTACGATGTATAAGAAGGTCCCTGTGATTGGTAAAACATCAAATCTCGAATCATTATTAGAAAAAATGGATCTTGACGAAATTACGATTACCTTAAGCGTTAACGAATATAGTCAGCTGGAAGAAATCGTCGGAATCTGTGAAAAATCCGGAGTCCATACCAAGTTTGTTCCTGACTATTATAGCTTTATTCCGACTACTCCTTATACGGAAGATTTATATGGTTTACCTGTAATTAATATTAGAAATGTCCCTTTAAGCAATACCTATAATCGCATCATCAAGCGTATTATTGATATCTTTGGTGCCATTGTAGCTTTAATCCTGGCCGCGATACCAATGCTGTTGGTTTCTATCTTAATCAAGATCACTTCTCCTGGTCCTGTTATTTTCACACAGGTACGTGTGGGAAGACATAACAAAGAATTTAAGATGTACAAATTCCGTTCGATGGGTGTTCAACCTGAAAAAGATGAGAAAAAAGCCTGGACGACAAAAAATGATCCTCGCGTAACCGGGATTGGTAAATTCATCCGTAAAACAAGTATTGATGAATTCCCTCAGTTCTTTAATGTTCTGCAAGGTGATATGAGTCTAGTTGGTCCGAGACCCGAGCGTCCGTTATTTGTGGAGAAGTTCAAAGAAGAAATACCTCGTTATATGATTAAGCATCAAGTTTCACCCGGTCTTACCGGTTGGGCACAGATTAATGGATACCGTGGTGATACTTCTATCCGCAAGCGTATCGAATGTGACTTGTACTATATTGAAAACTGGACCTTAGGTCTTGATTTCAAAATAATCTTTTTAACAATTTTTAAGGGCTTTATCAACAAGAATGCTTATTAAAACAGTATTGCATTCCGATAATAGATATGTTGATGAAAGATCCATTTACTAGAGAGGTAAGGTATGCAGATATATGGCACAGCAAAAGAAAAAAAAACGTGGCAAGCTACTAATTATATTATTCTTTGAAATTTTAGTGATTGCCCTACTTTTTATCGGACTTAAAATTTATAGCAAGGTTGACAAAATTCAGTACAATGCAAAAGATGACAACAAAATTAAAGTCAGTGAAAACGTTGTTGCGGAAGGATATCGAAATATTGCGATTTTCGGTGTTGATTCCCGTGATAATACAATAGAAGAAAGTACTCACAGCGATACTATTATTATTGCCAGCATTAACAATAAGACAAAAGACGTAAAATTAGTTTCTGTTTACCGCGATACCTATATCGATGTCGGAGAAGGTGATTACACTAAAATTACTGCCGCATATTTCCAAGGTGGTTATTCTCAGGCTTTGACGGCACTTAATACAAATTTCGATTTAGATATTCAGGAATATGTAACCGTTAATTTCAATGCTGTAATTCAGACCATTGACATGCTGGGTGGTATTGAGATTGATTTGCAGGAGGAAGAATTAGAATGGTTAAATGTCTATATTCGTGAATTAAATAGAATTTTCGATACCGATGTGAATCAGATCTATACAACTGGACCACAAACCTTAAACGGAACACAGGCAACCGCTTATGCAAGAATCCGTCATGCAACCGGCGGTGATTTTAAACGTACAGAGCGTCAGAGGCTTGTAATCCAGAAGATTTTCGACAAAGTTAAAACCTCCGATTTAGCAACGGTTAATAACTTAATTGATGAAATTTTCCCACAGGTTTACACCAATATCAACAGTACCGAGTTAATCGGTCTTGCTACGGATGTATTTTCCTATAACATAGTGGACCAAACCGGATTTCCATTTGAAAATGATGCACACACCTACGATAAAGTTTCCTATGTCTTTCCTATCGATCTGCAATCCAATGTAGTTACTCTTCATCAGTTCTTATTCCCTGATGTACTGGACTATACTCCAAGTACTACCGTTGTGGAGAGATCTGATTATATTAAAGATATTAGTAGCCGCTAGACAGCAACGCATATACTTCGTGAATAATCATTCTTTACAAATGAAGAATATCTAGAATGAATTAATAGAATTGAATTAATAGAATTGAATTAATAGAATTGAATTAATAGAATGAATTAATAGAATTGAATTAATAGAATTGACCCTATAAGATAGGGCTGTCAAAATAAGCGGAATCCACTTATTTTAACCGTCAATCTTGTAGGGTCAATTTAGTATATGATATATTTAAGATTATTTTTTTTGGTTTTTATGTTTTTGGTTTTATCTGCTTCAACCTGATTTAACGACGGATGATCTACTTTTGGATCAACTCAATTAAGCGTTCCGTAGCCTTACCATCTAAGAAGGCATAATTATCTTCTGTGAAGCCCTTAATACAGTTCTGGTGGAATTCTTTTCTTTCTATCGTATCAATTACCTCTTTCGTACTGTAAGCCACAATACCGGGCACATAATCAATGTAATTATGATAGAAGCCTCTTCCTTTATCTGAAAACTCTGTATAATCATAAGCAAAGAAGATCATTGGTCTCCCGGTTAAGCAATATTCAAAAATTATGGAGGAATAATCAGTAATCAATAAATCGGAAGCTAATAATAATGTATTCACATCACTCTCGAATGAGAACTGACAGATTCTAGAATCAGATAACACCTTATCTCCAAATTCTTTCGCAATAAACGGATGAAGTCGAATTCCAATATAATACTCTTCCGGAAGTTTCTGGCATATTTCTTTTACGAATTCTACTACTTTCGGATTTTCAATTTCGTTGTCCCGAAAGGTTGGTGCATACAGAATCAATTTCTTGTCCAAAGGAATTTGATACTTATGATAGATTTCTTCTTTGGATTGGTTTTTCTGTGTTGCTTCCATTTCCTTGATCCGTGCTAATAATTCATCTGTTTTAGGAAGGCCAATCGGATAAATATCTTTTTCTTCTATACCAAAAGCTCCTGCATACATCTTCTGCATTGCCTGTGAATTCACGATCAGATGTGTTACATTAGTATTCGCTCTCTGTTCTAAGATTTTTAACTTGCCAACATTAACATCCTGTCCGAATTTCTTAATGCTCCCTGTTCCATGCCATAATTGAACAACCTTTGTGTTCTTTTTTCTATGAAGGTAGGCATATGGCAGAAATATATTATCAAGTAACACGATTTCTGCCCTTGCCATCTCATATGGTTTAAGGAAGAAAAAGGATATCATGCTGGTAAGCCCAGCAAAGCGTTTCACTGCCTGTGTGTTGCTTTTAGTTATATAAGAAAACGTATATCCGGCATTCTTATCCTGCATTGCTCTTGCGGCGATTCTAACATTACTCGCTTCTCCGTCATCATGTGTCATTATACAGAGAACTCTTTTCTTAATAATCGGAAACGGTCTGCACAGATTATAAACCAATGCAAACAGATAATATCCCAGCGTTTTCATCATGCCTCTGCTCCTATCAAAAGTACCTATAGTTTTTCAATCAACTCAATAATTTTTTCAGATGCTCTGCCATCATCCGCGTGATTAAATTTTTGATAGAAGGCTTCTTGTTTTACTTTATGATCTGACGGATTATAATGCAGAATATCGTAAATAAGATCCTGCGTCGTTATTGCAATCGGTCCTGGTGCTTCCTCTATAAAATCGAAATAAAATCCTCTTAACGTATCTTTATACTCTTCTAAGTCATAGCAAAAGAACAGCATCGGTCTTTTTAGGATACTGTAATCAAACATGACAGAAGAATAATCCGTAATCAGCATATCTGCAATCAGATAAAGGTCCGAAATATCATAACTCAAATCACAGGAATAGATAAATCCCTGATACGGAGACCAATCAATCTGATCCATGACCAGATAATGATATTTCACTATCATCACATATTCTTGTTGCAAGGCTTCCTGCAGCATCAGAAAATCAAGTGGTGGATTAAACTTATATTTACCCTTGCCATAAAATTCATTATCACGCCAGGTAGGTGCATAAAGGATAACTTTCTTATCCCTTGGTATTCCTAATTGTTTTTTGAGTATAATGATATCTTTATTATTGTTCTTGGAAAAGAGTACGTCATTTCGTGGATAACCAATTTCCAGAATTTCTTTGCTAAAAGCAAAGGCTCTCCTAAAAATATTCGTAGAAAAACTGTTTTGTGAAACGAGGTAGTCCCAAGTCTGAGCATTTTCATAAAAGTTCTTCTTATAATTATCGATCCCTTTTTCACCGGCCATGAATACACTGTCCATATCCAGCGCTAATTTCTTAAGCGGTGTACCATGCCAGGTCTGGATATAGGTGCATTCAGGGCGCTTGATGATATATTTCGGTAATCTAGTATCGCAGACCCAAACTCCTGCTACTGCAAATAACAGGAAATAGCGCAATCTGGTTCTCTTAACGGTCTTCCCTGCTCCAGGTATTAACGTACTGGGATCTTCCAGAACAAAATAACAATGATACTTAAGATCCAGTCCCTGTCTTACCATTTCTTCATATACGGCCTTCGGACTTCCGGTATAATTTCGACCAAGATTACTTTCAAACATAATAATCTTCCTGTTAACCGGTAAAATCACAGTGCATATTCGATAAGCGAAGAGAATAATTCTCTTCGCTATCTTTTTAATTATTTTATAAAATTTCTTAAATAGTGCTATCATCAATAACCTCTTTTCAATCTTAATTTTTCTTCATTGAGAGGTTTAAATCCTGTTTGATTTTGGTTGTAGAAATTCCATCTGTTCTAGGTAAGTATACAACTTCACAATATTCCTTAAGAAAATCAAACTGTCCGCTCCAATCATCTCCCATAACAAAGACATCCACCTTATTATCAACAACATCAGAAATCTTTTGTTCCCAGGTAAATTCAGGAAGTACTTCATCCACATATTTGATTGCTTCCAAAATTGCTTTTCTATCTTCAAAGCTATGATAAGCAGTCTTATGTTTAATTGCATTGAATTCGTCTGAGGAAAGAACAACGATAAGATAATCACCAAGTTCTCTAGCTCTTCTTAATAAATTGATATGTCCTACGTGTAATAAATCATAAGTTCCATAAGTAATTACTTTTTTCATTTGTTTGTCCTCCATATTTTGAAGCTATTGCTTCATTTGATTTATTGTTTACTATGTTGTTTTTATAACTTTTTTATTCATCAACCAATATTTTCGCTGTTCGTGTCCTCTGTTATAGGATCTTTCCTATCTGCTTCCATAACATCAGACTCAACTTTAGGCAGCTCCATATTAGATAATTCATCATCTGTTAGTTGTTTTTCGGCTGCTTCATTATCCATCAGCAGTTTTTCTGCCTGTTCCTTTTCTGCTAATTTTCTTTCTTCTTTTTCTATTTTTGCAGCAGCTTTTTTCGCTTTTTCTTTTTTCGCTTTTCTTTTTTTCTTTCTCAGGGTTTCTGCATCCAGACCAGTCACTTTTTGTTCATAAATAAAACTGACATCCTTCACATCGCCTTCTGCTATTAACTGTCCATGCTCAAGAAGTATTGCTTTGTTACACATCCTCTTGACCTGATCGATGGAATGTGAAACGAAGAGAACTGTAACACCATCCTCAAACATTCCCTTTACCTTCGCCTCGCTCTTCTTACGAAACCTCGCATCTCCAACTGATAGAACTTCATCAAGAATCAGGATCTCCGGTTCTACTATCGTTGCGATAGAAAAACCTAATCTGGCTTTCATGCCGGAGGAATAATTCTTAACCGGAACATTAATAAAATCTTCTAATTCTGAAAATTCTACAATTTCATCATACTTTTCTTTAATGAATTCCTTAGGATATCCGAGCATGGCTCCGTAGAGGTAGATATTCTCTGCTCCTGTATATTGAGGGTCAAATCCGGCTCCAAGTTCCAATAGAGGTACTATTTTACCCTTAATGGTTACTTTACCCTCCGTTGCCTTTAAGACTCCTGCAATCACCTTCAAAAGTGTACTCTTGCCGGCACCGTTCAGTCCAAGTATTCCTACCCGGTCCCCTTTATTCACAGAAAATGTTACATCTTTTAAAGCCCAGAACTCTTGGTATCTGAGTTCACGTTTCATTAATTTTATAAAATATTCTTTTAAATTATCAACTTTCTTTTCCATCAAATTGAATCTCATACTGACATGTTCAATTTTAATCACTTTGTTATCCATATGTTCCTCCAATCTGCCTATGCAATTATATCCAATTATATGTTAAGGATAAATTTATCTTGTTTTTTATAAAATATGAATAGGCCGATTGCCAAGGATCCAAAGCTATAAATAGCTGATATTATTAATGCATTATTATCCATGGGTCTTCCAAATACAGCATCTCTAAAGTTCACAATAATCAGATACAGGGGATTCAAATTAAATACCCATGTTAGACTACCCATATCAAGATCTTCTACATGATAAAAAATAGAAGAGGTATACATCACAAGCATAAGAACAACACTCCATAAGTATTCCAAATCACGAAAGAACACCGCCATAGTTGCCAGTATCATACCACATCCTAAGGATAAAACCAATAGTAGTCCCAGCGGAATGATAACCTGTACAAGATAAACAGTTGGCATAATCTTAAACACGAATGCAGCAAAAAACAATACAATCAAAGAAATCAAGAAGATAATATAGTTTGACAAAACGGTAGAGAAGGGATAAATATATTTGGGTACATAAACTTTCTTAATCATGGCACTGTTGCTTCGAATTGATTTCATTGCAGATTTTGTCGAGTTTGCAAAAAAAGTATATAGTAATCTACCAGTAAGAATATATACCGGAAATCCTTTTTCTTCTCTTCCTAAAAGGTTCGAGAAAATAATTGTTAACACAAAAGTCGTTAAAATCGGTTCTATCAATGTCCACAAGATTCCGAGGTAAGAACTCCGGTATTTTAACTTTATATCTTTCTTTACTAGCTCTCCTAAAAGGAAACGGTACTTTTTAAAATTTAGGGTTACTTTGTTCACGCTGACCTCCATTATTAGCTCTTCGTTAGAATGTTATTATTAAAAACTGCTTTTACAACTTTTTCGGAAGCATGCCCATCTTCCCATTCACAAAACCGATCATAAAACTCAATATATCTTTGATGATATTGTTCGTTAATGGCTTCTATATTATGAACCGCATCAATGACCTCTTCTGTTGTAAATAGTAATGGTCCTGGAACTTCATTTTCAATATCAATATAGAATCCCCTTAATACATCCCTATACTTCTCAAGATCATAGGTGAAGAAAAGCATTGGGCGCTTTAAGTTCGCGTAGTCATAGAATACGGAAGAATAGTCCGTAATCAGAATATCTGAGATTAAATACAATTCCGAAATATCATCATATCTGCTCAAATTATAAGTAAAGCCTTTATATTCGCTGACATCTAATGCATCTGCGATAAAATAATGGGTGCGCAGAAGCAATACGTATTCTTCTCCCAGCGCTTTCCTCATAGCTTCAAGATTTAAATGCAACTCAAACTTATATTGACCTTTTGCATAAAATTCATCATCTCTCCAAGTAGGAGCATATAGAATCGTCTTTTTATTCTTCGGAATTCCAAGCTTCTTTCGGATATTTGCAGCAATTTCATCCTTGTTAGGATCATGAAGAATGTCATTCCTCGGATAGCCTGTTTCCAGCATCTTATTCTCAAACATAAAGCATCTACGAAAGGTCTCGCTGCTGAAAGGATTTGGTGCAATTAAATAATCCCAAGCCCTCGACTGTCTAAAAGTCTGCTGCTTATATTTGGGTGATGCAGAATTAATATCAGTGATATCAAATACCAGTTTTTTCAGCGGGGTTCCATGCCAGGTCTGAAGGAAGATGTTGCCTTCTCTCTTCTTAACCCAATCCGGCTGTCTGCCGTTAAATACATAATATTTACTTCTTGCAAGGTAATAACAGTACCTGATTCCAAATCTTCTGACTTCTTTATGTGGAAATGGTATCTTGGTATTCTTTTTATCGATAACCCATATGAATTTATATTTGCCGGGATAATTCTTCGCTAAATATTCATATACATATTTCGGACTGTCCGAATAATTCTTGCCTAGAAAACTTTCAAAAAGAATCCAGTTGTTCTGCATCGGCTTCTCAAGAAAGCTATGAATATATAGGAACTTTGCAAATGCTCTTCGGTTTTTCAATATCCTCTTCAGCTTATAATAGCCTAGATGCATCTTAACGATTCGAATTGATTTCTTGACGTCTTTCTTAATTAATGCCTTCACAATTCGTTTTTTATAACCTTTCAGCTGACGAATGATATCCCCATCCATTCCTCTTACAATTTCGCCAATCAGAAGGAAATTTTCATTCCGCCATGCTTCATTCTTGCTTCTCTTGAGCCTTGGGGCATAGGTTCGTGCATAATAGGTTAGGTATTTTTTATCAAATATCGTCCTAAGGTAAGAATCTTTTGGTATTCTTTCAATCGTCTTATAATAAGTATCGACAAATTCAAAAAACCGATTCGGATCTTTCAATTGGGACAACGCAGGATTATGAATCGAGTCATTATGTCTTCTTTTAATATATTGTGCAGACAAACGTTTTTTAAATTTATCTGTTAATGACAGTGCTTGAATTAAAAATGGAACGTCCGAAAAATATATAATATTTTCAGGAAAACGGATATTATTCTCTTCAATAAAACTACGTTTAAATAAAATATTAAGTACGGATATATTGTGTACGCCTTTTCGTTTACCGACTAAGATTCGATAAGCTCGTCTTTTCCCTGCTTCAATGAGATTTTGCTTCTCTTCTTCTGTTAATTCAATATTACTGATGTCTTCATCATCAGTACCTGATATATCGTTATGTAAATCTTCGTTTTCTTCAGGAAACTCAATATTCTCTTTTTCTTCAGAAGTTTCATCATTCTCTTCTCCCGAAGAGTCTTCCGCAGCATCTTCTGTAGTATTGTCTTTCTCTTCTTCGCCGCCATTTTCTGTCATGAGTTCGGCAGCCTCACTGTTACCATCTTCACTATCTTCTTCTAAATCACCTGTTTCTTCTTCTTGTTTTCTTGTCAAATAAATACTTCGTTGAAACCAGGTAGATTTCTTTCGTCCGTATACAATATCATCATCTCTGTCCTGTGCTGCAAGTACAAGGTTCTCAATGGTATTACCATATAAATAATCATCACTGTCAAGAAAATATACATAATCTCCGGTTGCATTATCAAGCCCTAGGTTTCTAGCTGCAGCAACACCTGTTTTCTCGGTTAAATGATATACTTTTATCGAAAGTTCATTTTCATATTCTGAAAGGATACTCAAACTCTTCTTACTGGCACGATCACAGATCAGTAGGATTTCTATATCCTGGTTTTGTTGATCTATTAAGCTGTCAAGGCAGTCTCTTAAATAAACTTCCTCTTTATGATACGGTATTATTATACTC
>JBASOB010000399.1:0-9877 GCA_049657865.1 Mobilitalea sp. | reverse complement strand
GTTATTCCCTGTGATTCTCTGATTTTCATGAATATTTCCATACCATTTTATAACTTGAACTGCCACCACTCTAACCATTTCTAAAAAGTAATCCATTTCTTCATCCGGACATTCCTTTCCTTTTGGGGTATAATTCGCTTTAGCATGAGATATCGCGTTCCTTGTATCTGAAATGCTTTGGGCAAGTTCAGATTTGGCGGCTTCTAATAATTCTCCACGGTTTGCCTTCTGATTTCCCAATTGCTTTCTTAATCCTTTTAATTTTTTTAAATATTCTGGTGCCAAATCACATATTTCTTCAATATCACAACATCTAAAAATTGTTGATTTAATCGCCTCACTATCTCTGGAATATTTGTCTTTAAAATCATCAAAAGCAAGTTCGAGTTCCTTAATAAAATTAGCATCAGATTTTAATGAACGTAAGCTACTTAATTTACATTGTATACGTTCTGTTTTTTCCAAACGTATTACTGTTTGCGACACAAATTCAATTACCTTAGTATATTGGATGATCTTTCGATCTGTATCAAATGACTTTAATGCGTCATTATATATCTTAATAATTTCATCAATTCCTTTTCCACAAAGTAATGCACGCATATACTGAGTTTGGTTTAAAAATTCATCAGTTTTTTCATCTTCAAAATCTTCTGGCTGCTGTCTAAATGACAAACTTAGATTTATTACATCACACGAACTTAGTTCAAATATATATGCATTTACAATTTCATCAAAATCTTCGTTGGTCAAATTTTCACCTGTAATTTTAATAAAATAATCTTGGTCATTAACTGGTGGAAAATATTCGTTGTATTCTTTCAGTTCTAGTAATTTTAGCCCAAATAAGGTGATGCCATGTACTATAGAACATCTAACCTGCTTACCTTTATATTCTGCAGAAAAAATAACCACATCATTCTCAAATCCATTAAAATCAGAAGAAAACACCTGGTACATGAGATATTCTTTTTCTCTGACATCAATTACATAAAGAGCTTCATTTTTAGATATACATTTTTCTGAATCGATTATATTTATTGTCCTGTATGCTTTCATTATATTAATAAAATCTTGTATAGATACATCTTCAAAGATTTCAAGATCATCGGTTTTATCTGGATGTAAAGTGATTAGTGTATCACCATCAATATTTATTTCATCATCAAATTCAAAGTCACTCATTAATAACTGATTCAAATCACATGGACCATCGTCCCAATTTAGTAAATTACCTAGCTTAAAAAATGTTTTTTCTACAAATTTCAATTCTTCAATCAAATTGTTCTTTAATTCTTCCGATTCAAATTTAATCACATTGTCACCTCTTCTAACTTTTATATTTACAATCCTTGAATATCGTTTGGATCTTTTATAATGACCAAATCAGAATATCTTCTGTTATTCTGAAACATATGATATCTATCTTTTAAGGTTTCTTTAGTCAGAAAATAATTATTTTTAAAAATAAATGTTGCGTGATATTAATAAAGTTCTTATTGCGTTATCATTAATAGCCAAATCATATAATTCATTATTGTATTGATTTATATCATCTAAATGTATTTCCAAATCATTAAAAAGGTGCCTAATAGTATCCTGATCTGGAATCAATGAATCAAAATACAACTTCATAATTCCTAAAGCATTAGTTAAAAGTTTGTCAGGCGAAATTTTCAATCTCGGAAAATCATTTGTAATGTTGTCATAATAATATTCCATAATATTAAAGCATCTTACTATTGGATGAGGATGCGATTTTTCTTTTGTATAAAAATCCATTTTATTAATTGAATATTTCACTTTTAATTGGTTAATGACTCCATAATAAAATAAATTTTTTGTTAAGAACATACTAGAACAACCTATGAGTATTAAACATTTAAGTTTCGCGTCACTCTTAACTGTAAACATTCTATATATACTAAAAACGTATTTTAAAACTTCAAAACTTGCCATTCTATCTGCATCATATTCCCATACATGTTTTCTTTGGTCAAATTCATTTGTGTCCACATTCTCATGCAACAAACACTCCTCATTAATAAAAGAATCATTATTGAATTGTAGAATATGCTCAAATTTGTGATTAAATGTATATCTTATTGAACAATCTAATATGAATTTACTTAAATCAAAGTTAATATCCTCATATAAATCAGAATATGCTTCAGATATATTTTTTTCATTTAAAATACCAGCTAATGTAATATTTTCGAAATATTTTTATCAAATATTTTTTTCAAGAGGATAGGATATCCATTTGTAATTCCTATTATATTATACCCTTTTTTCTTTGTAGCAAAAGCATTACACGTATTACCGCTTTTAATGTAAAAGCAACAATTTTTTATATTATATAAACTTGCATAACTTTCAAATAAATTTTGAAAAGTATTATCAAAATATGAATATAATTCCGCTGTTTCTAAATCAAGATCATAATCTCCGTATTCAAAAATATCTTCTATCACTTTATACTTAACTAGTAATTCTGGTTTCACAAAGTTCATATAAGCTCCTTCAATAATATAATAATATAGAAAAATTAATTCCTTATTCTACTTGCCATTATGGTAAGTCTAGCACTTCGAAAATTGAAATTTGTTACCTTATTAACTATTTGTAAACCTTTTTTATTGCTTCTTCTTTTGTTGCCATAGAAAAATTCACTTCCCTTGTTTGACATATACATAAAATCCTTTAGAAGTTTGCTTTTTATACTTGGTGTAATCACCGTATATTGCAACTTTTGTCTGTTAGTTGACAAATTTTTGTAAAACATCGCAAGCAAATCTAATATAGACTACATATCTGTAATTACATTTTTTCTAATGATTACAGGTAACTATTTTTATACCATTTTATCCAATGCTATCTATTTACATTAACTTTTCTTACATTTGTAAAATTCATATATAGCTTGTTTCTTCAAAGTTTACCATGTTTTTGCATTAAGAAAAAGAAATATAATTACAAATTTAAATTTATAATTATTGCAAACAAATAACAAGCAGAATATGTTATGGCTGCATCTTTTTTCTTTACTGATTCTCCAAGTAAATGTTTGTTATATAATTCAATAATTTCCTCACTTTCACTCTCTACAATACATCTTGTTCTACAAAGCTTGCATTATGGATAACGATTTCTAGCATTTTCAAAATAAATCACATTATTATTATCAATATACACATAAAACCAACGTGATTTACTATTATTTAAGGGAATTGTTAAAACATCCCTTGGATTATCCCGAAAGCTCTCAATTATTTTATTACACAATTCTATATCGCTCCTTAACGTTAATAAGGGACGGTCTGTAAATTTCACAAACCGTCCCAAAGTTCTTATATTACAGCTTCTTTTTTTAATTCTTTTCCTTTATCCTTGGTCTGATTAATTGCATCTGCTTTGGCTTTCATTTCTGGAAGTTTCTGTTTTAAGGACTCTTTTTCCTTAGGTTTCTCTTCCTTACTTCTATCCATTGCATTTAATTTTTCAGCTTCTTTTCGTTCCTGGCGTTCTTCCGCTTTATCGCTACGGAATAATTCATGCTCTTTTGCATCATACTCATACACATGATCTGACAACACCTCATCTGGCGCAACCTGTGTAGCATTTACTTCCTGCACCATGTTTTCAAGTTCTACTCGTTCTGCTCCTGAATCCTTTGGTATAATCAAAAGTTCATGGATTGATGAGGGTAAAACAAAGAAATCTCCACCCACTTTTTCTGCAATTTCTTCCATCAAATTAGGATAAAGCATTGCTGCTGCTCCATGCATTTTATCTTCATTTGTTAGCACATACATTGGCATTCCACCAGACATTTCCATATCTGCATCCATGCCCATAGCTGCCATTTCAGATTCACCCATCATTTCCATAATAACTTCCTGCATACTTCTAAAGGATACTGGACGATTCTCTGCTGTATTCTGCACTGCAATATCATGTAATTCGTCTTTATTAATTCCATAACCATCTAATAACTGATCTGAAATATTAATTGTGGCAATACCATCTCCATCTCCACCTAACGCAATCTGGTAAATAACTGCCAAATCCTCGATATTCTTGTGGGGAAGATTATCTAACATATGCTCGTTGGCATCTTTATTTACTACTTTGCAAACGATTTTATCCTTCACATTCTCAAAATCCGTTACCAAGGAAGTATCAAAATTAATTTTCTGATCATTTTCCACATACATATCTGCGATTTTCTGCAAAATATCTTCTACTGGTCTCCCATTTTCATAGTCCTTAAAGAAATCATTGAGATAAATAGTTGGCGATATGTTACTGTCTCTACTTACAACAGTTAGTCCATCTAATAGTGTGTCATTATTTTTTACTACTTCTCTAATCTGTACATCAGCATCTTCATATTTCTCTGGAAGAAAATCTTTAATCTGCTCTTGTATGCTACCTTTAAATTCATCATAGTTCATCATATTATTTACCTGCCTTTTCTTTTTTGGATTTTAAAATCTGCACCGTACCTTGTGCATATGCTTTCTTTCTATTTTCCTCTTTTTTACGATCTCTAATTTTTACTTCTGGTCTCATGATTGTATCCTCCTAGTTTTCTCCGAATTTAAATGTTTTAGTTTCACTTTTGGGACTGCCAAATTTCGTCCTGCAATCTGCTAATTTCTGTTCCAGGTGCGCAAACATCATATCCACCTGTTCATCACTGTACTCATAGCTACTTCGATTGCTAAGATGCTCAAGTTGCCCCATTGCTTTTACCACTTTATTCATACGATATTCACCTAATCTGACAAATTTCTCTGCCTTTGTTTCATTTTCGTTTCCTGTTGGTTCTCCTTGCATTTCCATTCCTTCACTCATTTTCCTCTAAACTCCTTATGATTTTTTCTATAATAAAAGCAGTAAATCATGTTTTGATCAACTGCCCTACTACCAATGGTTATTCTTTTATCGCTGCTTTTTTCTTAGGAAATGTCATCTCGAATTTAAACTGCGACCCTGTTATTTCTTTTCCATCTTTCACATATGAGAAATCTTCAATTCCTTTTGGAATCAAGTAAGCATCATAAACCTTGCCACTTCTCCCTCTTAACCCCCGCATAAGCAATTTCTTTCCATTTAACAAGGTAATAAGCTCGTTATCTGATAATATTGCTCCCATTGCATATCCCACATTCATACCGCATTTTTTACTGCAATAAGGTCCATATTTTCCTTTTAGAATATCTCCACCACACTTCGGACATTTTCCAAGTGGTTTCTGGTCTACAGAAAACAACTTTTTATTCTCATCACACACTTCGTGATAAGTGCTTACCAAATCCTGCACCATCGTTTCAATTCCATTCATATAAGTGGTTAGGCTAAGTTCTCCTCTTGATACAAGTGTCAGCTCATTTTCCCAGTCTGCAGTTAGTTTTGGAGATTTTATGATATCAGGAAGAATTGTAATTAATTTCATACCATCATCTGTTGGAATCATCTTCTTTTTCTCACGCTTCACGAAACCATCTTTGACTAATTTTTCTATAATGTCCGCTCTAGTGGCAGGTGTTCCAAGACCCTTACGTTCCACTTCCTCACCCATATCCTCTGCACCAGCTCGTTCCATTGCACTTAGCAAAGAGTCTTCAGTAAAGTGCTTTGGTGGAGTAGTATCATGTTCCAACATCTTACTTGTTACTTGCTCAAATACCATCCCTTCATAAATATCTGGTAAAGATCTTGCTTCTGCGTCTGGTTCTTTTTCTTCTTTGATGACAAACGCACTTCGGAAAGCATCATCCAATCCTTTCCATCCAAAATCCTTAACTACTTTTCCACTAGCACCAAAGGTATTACCTCCACAATCCACTTCTATACTAGTCTTTTCGTAGAAATACTTGGCTCCAGTTCCACAAAGAAGCCTGTTTGCTACAAGGGATAGTATTTTATTCTCCGCTGTTGGCAAAGAAGATAAGTCAACTTTTAAAATTTCTACTGTAGGAATAATGGCATGATGGTCAGAAACATTCTTACTATTTATTACTCTTTTTATATCAGGACACAAGGTAACTGCTTTGGCAAATTGTAATTCAGATTGAATCGCTTTAATGACTGCTATTACATTTTCTTCCATATCGTCGGTTAGATATTGACTGTCTGTTCTTGGATAGGTAACCAGCTTCTTTTCATACAGACTTTGGGTATATTCCAAGGTCTGCTTTGCTGTGAATCCAAATAATCGGTTGGCATCCCTCTGTAATGTTGTAAGATCATAGAGTTTAGGTGGTGCAATTGCTTTCTCTTCTTTTATCACTTTAGAGATACTAGCATGCTTATTTTGACAATTCTGCATAATCGCCTCTGCCTGTGCTTTATCATCAATACGTTTCGTAGCAACATCCAAGCCATTCATATCTAAATGAGTGGTATAATACTTTTCTTTTACAAAATTCAGAATCATTGTTTCCCTATCCACTAGCATTGCAAGCGTAGGCGTCTGTACTCTGCCGACCTTTAACGTCTTTCCACCATACAAAACGGTAAATAATCTTGTCCCATTGAGTCCCACAAGCCAATCGGCCTGTTGTCTACCAAGAGCTGCCATATACAAATGGTCATAATCGCTACCTGGTCTCAAATGATCAAATCCATCTTTAATTGCACGCTCTTCCATAGAAGAGATCCAAAGACGTTTAATTGCTTTTTTACATTCTGCCATTTTATAGGTAAGTCGAAAGATAAGTTCTCCCTCACGTCCTGCATCGGTTGCACAAATAACGGTATCCACTCTATCATCTTTCATAAGCTGATATAGTACTTGATATTGGGCTTTGGTATCTTCCTTTACCATGTATTTCCATGTAGTTGGCATAATCGGAAGATTATCATAGGACCATTTTCTATACCGCTCTCCATAGGCATCTGGCTGAGCTAATTCCACCAAATGTCCAATGCACCAGGAAACAATATAACCATTTCCTTCTAAATACCCATTTTTTTTATCTGTAGCACCAAGCACTTCTGCAATACTCCTTGCTACACTTGGTTTTTCTGCTATTACTAATTGCATAAATTATTCCTCCTTCCCTTGCTCATCCTCGTTATCATCCTTATTATCCAAAAAATCATCGTCCTTTAAATCGTCGTCTTCATTTTCATAAACTTCTTCTTCATCCTCATCATCTTCATCTAAAAAATCTCCATCCTTCTTGCGTACAACTTTTATGTAATAAGCGCCTAAAATAACAAGAAGTCCAGCTCCTCCTAATAGAATCCAGGTAAACATGCCATTATCTTTTTTTACAGGTTCTACCTCTTCTGGTGTTTCTACTTCTTCTGCGGACACTGTTGCTGTATCCATATTTTCTACATTGTTATTTACTAATGCTTCGTCAGAGGTTGGAATTGCCGACTCAAGTGCCGCGGAATTTTTAGGAAGAGTTTCATCGTTATTGGTTGTGGCATTGAGCAAATCATTCTCATCAATTTCCGTTAAGAAATACACTTTTTCTTCCTCGCTATCTCGATCAACAATGAGATAAAAGGTCTTTTCCGATTCTGTCTGAATGGTATAAAATTCTTTACCTTTTTCTGTATCATTACCAGACACTGTTTTGGTGGCATCGGAAGTATTACTACCTATGCTACTTTCCGATGTGGTCTTTCCGCTACTATCTGTTTTGGTATGCTCCGTAACGGTTGCAGTTGCAGAAGACGGGGCGCTTGCCTGTGCATTGACTTGAAGCTGTTCTGCCGAATTACTTGTAGTATTGCTGTCCTTGGTTTCAGGGTCCGTATAATAAGGATTGGTTGTTTTATATACCTCTGACATATTTCCTGCATTGTCCATTGCTTGTATAGTAAAATACTGATATCCGGCATCAAATTGTTGCAATCTAACGTTTAGTACTCCATTGTTTAACTCTGTGAATTCATAGCCGTTGATATATACTTTTGCAATTCCAGAATCAGTATCATGAGCCTGCACACTTAATAATCCATTACTAACTGCAGCATTTAAGGTTGGCTTCGTAAAATCAAAGCATTTGATATAACGATTTTTCTCATAAGTCTTACCTAACTGATCGGTCACTCTCATATAAATCGTACAGTTTTCAGAAATTTCGATATACATATCTTCTGTTACATCCGTCCAACTTCCATTCTGGGATATTTTTGCTTCTACCGTCTGTTCCTCAAAGTTTCCTGTCTTTTTTGTATCCTCAACCGCAAGCATTACCTTTGTACCGTTGCTATACCATCCTGATGGAGTTGTAATGGTTAATTTCACGTTCGGAGTAATGTATTCGCAGTCTGCATAATTTGCACTACATGCAGGACAATCTTTATTTATTGCATACTGACTGCATTTATCCGTACAAATACAGTCTGCTTTTTCTACTTCAATTGGTACTTCTGGTGTTTCTTCTGCTACTTCACCATCGGATGCAAATACGGATGTTGCATTTCCACTATTCATTAAAAATGCACCAACTGGCATGGTAAATAGCACGCCTGACAATAGTAACGATACCATTGCCTTAGATTTCAATTTTGTTTTCATGGTTCTTTATCTCCTTTTCTCTCTCTGCTAATAATCGAAAAATCTCATCCTCATTCAGTTTATTTAAAAGCTGTAGTTTCTCGGATGAGATTCTGTGTTTTTTTATAATTTTCATTGCTTCAGCATCCTCTGCCATCTGCCTTTGTTCTTCCAGATCCTTTGCTTTTACTTGCAATGCTGCAAGCTGATCATGGACTTTCGTTAATTCTTTTTCAATTCGATCTTTCGTCATTCTAACCTCACTTCCTGTTAATTTAATCTGCCATAAGAATAAAAATGATTCTGCCAATAAGGTGTATTCACACTTGCATATCCGATTGGATCTCCACAATGCAACATGACCCCATTTCCACAATAGATACCAACATGAGTAACAGCCCTTCCATCACCTGTGTTATAGGTTCCTTGGAAAAAGATCAGATCTCCTGCCTTTGCATCACTTGCAGAGATTGGTGTACACTGATTGTAAATCCCCTGTGCTGTGGTTCTTGGCAAATCACGGACGCCACTATTACTAAAGGACCAACATACAAAACCAGAACAATCAAAAGAAGAAGGTGGTGTTCCACCAAAGGTATAAGGCATTCCAATGTATCTGGTCGCTTCATTAAATAATCTCTGTACGGTAGCATCATCATAGGATTCTGGTGGTGTAACATTTCCACCGCCACCTGGTATTTCACCATATAAGGTTCCTGTGCCTACATCAAAATAAAATAACGGGTTAAAATACTCCCCGTTATACAAACATTCTATATGCAAATGACTTCCGGTACTGCTTCCTGTATTTCCTGTGGTTCCAAGTACGGTTCCCGTAGTAACACTTTGTCCTTGACTTACACTTAGGCTATCCAAATGAGCATACTTGGTAACATACCCTTTGTAGTTGGTAATCTCCACATAATTCCCATAATAACTGTCATAGGTGGCTACTGTAATTATTCCATTGTGGGTTGCTTTTACGATTGTTCCTGTGGGAACTGCAATATCCAAT
The DNA here is from genome assembly GCA_049657865.1 of Mobilitalea sp. Lineage (GTDB taxonomy): Bacteria > Bacillota > Clostridia > Lachnospirales > Lachnospiraceae > Mobilitalea. The sequence continues at coordinate 335 of JBASOB010000399.1, read as the reverse complement.
CCTCTATGAAATTCCCTATTACCAGTGTTTGGGTTCTTACGATATCCATAATAGCTACTAATATAATTGTACCAATACAAATCGACTGGTGTTGCAAACATCTGTAATAATCCCTTCGTTTCCCCATACATGGCATACATTTCACTTTGTTCTGCATCCATGCGACCAGTTACTAATGATTCTAATGGGGTAACATTAAGCACTACTTTTAATACAGATACTTCGTATTCTTCTTCCTCTGCTTCCCCTGTCTCCGAATTGATAACAGTTCGAGTTCTTGTTTCTGTTGTTGGTGTTATGGTTAGCTGATACATGGCGTTGAATAAGCTCTGCAC
>JBASOB010000398.1:0-4376 GCA_049657865.1 Mobilitalea sp. | reverse complement strand
CGTCATATCATTGGCCGGGTGCTGCACCGGAGTAAAGGAATAGATATCCTCACCCAGAGGCAGTACAACGATACCGCCGGGATGCTGCCCCGTCGTTCTTCTTACACCGACGCAACCGGAGACAATACGATCAATTTCCGCATTTCTCTTATGAATACCCCGATTCTCATAATAGTTTTTAACATATCCAAATGCAGTCTTATCCGCTAAGGTACCAATCGTCCCTGCCCGGAAGGTTTGCCCTTTGCCAAAGATTACTTCCGTATAATCATGCGCCTTACTCTGATATTCACCGGAGAAGTTAAGATCAATATCAGGTTCTTTATCCCCGTTGAAGCCAAGAAAAGTCTCGAAAGGAATATCATGCCCGTCTTTTTCTAACGGTTCCCCGCAATTCGGACATTCCCGGTCCGGCATATCGCAACCGGATTTCCCGGTAAAGGATTTAACTAAATCAGATTCAAAATCCGAATAATGACACTTCAAGCAATAATAATGCGGAATCAAGGGATTAACCTCAGTAATACCTGCCATCGTTGCAACAAAAGAAGATCCTACTGATCCACGGGAACCTACGAGGTAACCGTCTTCATTGGATTTCCATACTAATTTCTGAGCTATGATATACATAACTGCGAAACCATTGGTGATGATGGACTTCAGCTCATGCTCCAGACGCTCGGACACTTGTACTGGCAAGTTTTCTCCGTACATTAGGTGCGCTTTGTCATAACAGATCTGTCTTAAATCACCATCTGAATTTTCTAGTATCGGAGCACATTTATCTGGTCGTACCGGCGATATCTTCTCTATTCTGTCTGCAATCAGATTAGTATTGGTAATAACGACCTCTTCTGCTTTTGCACGTCCAAGGTAGGCAAATTCCTCCAGCATCTCCTCGGTCGTTCTTAGAAATAATGCCGGCTGCTCATCTGCATCCTTAAATCCTTTTCCTGCTAATATAATTCTTCGATACACTTCATCTTCCGGATCCAGGAAATGCACGTCACAGGTAGCCACTACCGGCTTCTTATATTCTTCCCCGAGTTTGATGATTCTACGGTTTAAATTCATCAGATCTTCTTTGGAGGTAACATTGCGGTCGTCACTCTTCTCACTTCGGATTAGAAATTCATTATTACAGATCGGCTGGATTTCCAGATAATCATAGAAATTAACCAGTTTCGCAATCTGCTCCTGAGACTGATTTGTATGTACAGCACGGAAGACCTCTCCCGCTTCGCAGGCAGAACCAATAATGAGTCCTTCTCTGCATTCACCTATCAGGCTCTTTGGAATCTTAGGCCTCTTGTTGAAATAATCTAAGTGGGACAACGAAATCATCTTATATAGATTTACTCGTCCTGTATTATTTTGCGCTAATATGATTGCATGAAAAGCTGGAAGCTTTCGAATTGCTTCTTTACTGAGTCTTCCCAGCTTATCGATATCTTTTACCGTAAATATTTCTTTTTCTTTAATCATGATACAGAACTTCTGAAATATCTCAGCAGTAGCACCGGCATCATCAACGGCACGGTGGTGATTCTCAAGTGATATTTTAAGTGCTTTCGCGACTGTATTCAACTTGTATCTGCTTAAATCAGGTAACAATATTCTGGCAAGTCCTACCGTATCAAGTACCGTATAATCAATATCGATACCCATTCGATCAGCGTTCTTCTGAATGAAACCGACATCAAAGGAGGCATTGTGGGCAACTAAACTGCTCCCCTCGCAAAAGGCGAGGAATTCAGGAAGTATTGTCTCAATTGTAGGAGCCTCCAGTACCATCTCATCTGTGATATTCGTCAGCTGTTCGATTTCATAAGGAATCGGTACCTCTGGATTAACAAAGGTACTGTATTTATCTATGATTTCTCCGTTTAATATCTTTACTGCACCGATTTCAATGATCCTGTCATTGGTCTGACTAAAGCCTGTTGTCTCAATATCAAAGACGACAAAGGAATCATCCAGACTTTGATTCTTGGGATTGGTGACTACTTCTTTCAAATCATCCACCAGATAAGCTTCTACCCCGTAAATCACCTTGAAATTCTTAGCACGTTTCTGTTCTTCTTCGCCTTCATAATCTCTCGCACTAATTGCATGGCTGGCATCCGGGAAAGCCTGTGCAACGCCATGATCTGTAATAGCGATTGCCGTATGCCCCCAGTTAAAAGCTCTTTTTACCAGTAATTTCACATCTGCAACGGAATCCATATCACTCATCATGGTATGGGCATGTAGTTCCACTCTTTTCAGCGGTGACGTGTCTTTCCTTGTAGAGGTAAAATCATTGATCGTCTTAATTCCTACTACGGATCCAATCGTGATATCATGCTCCCAATTATCCATGGAGGCAATTCCCTTTAATAGAAAATATTTGCCTGGCTTCAGGGCTGCAGTTATTTCCTCGACTTCAAGGGTTTTTACGTATAATTTGACCTTAATGGAGTCTGTAAAGTCCGTAAGGACAAAGGTTACGATACTTTTCTCATTACCGATTGTTCTGCTATCCGGGCTGATTAGCTTACCATGGATCACAACTTCACCGATATCACCGATGATATCGCAGATTGGCATAGAATTGCCATCAAAATTACGACCATATACCACAGAAGGATCCGGTGGAAGCTTATGATAACTGCCCTTTCCTTTTTCGTACGCACTCTTCTTGCCACCGTATTTTGAAGTTGAAGCAGGCTCCTTCGCTTTCTCCGTACGAGCAGACGGACTGCTAACAGCATTGTTACTCGGAGCTTTCTGTGTTATATTCTGTCCTTGAATATTATTCTGTCCTTGATTATCCTGCGAACTGATGGAATTGCCGTCCTTATCATATACGATAGAACCGGCATTTTCACCGTTTTGACCATGTTCCGCTGTTTCATCGGCTGACTCCATATCAGCAACACGAATCATATTATCCTGGTATTCCTTTTGGAAGTCGCCTTTCGTGCTCTTTGGCTCAAGATAATTCAAGAAAACCCTGGCAGCTAGATCGAATCTCTCCTGAAACATGATCTCAAGATAATCTTTCAATTTAGACATCTTATCCTGCACAACACAGCTGTCCGTTACATGAACTGTTATGTTAAGTTCTTCAATCGTTACTTCTGCATTCGACAAAATATGATAGGTAACGACACTCTGCTCTTTCATCTCTTCTAAAATGCTGTCTCGATAGATTGGAAATAGTTTTTCAAGAGTATATTGTGCCGACAGTTCAAACTGCGGCTTAATAATTGCGATACTTCCCGTATGTAAAAAGAGCTGCCGGTTGAGCAGCTCCTCCATTCTTCTTATATTAGGTCTGCCGATCAGACGTGAGCTTCTGATGCATACAAATATATTTTTTGTTTGTTTAGAAGATACGACCCGTACTACATCGACTTCGCTATAAAGTTTTTGTAGTTCCTGATCTGCAGATAATTGTGCAAATGCTTCAAAAAATAACATTAGTATTCTCCTTTGTCTGCTATTTCCAGTCTAAAAGCTCTTTTCTAAGTTCATTTAAAAGTTCTTTTTCCGGTACCTTTCGAATAATCTCACCATGCTTAATAATCAGGCCTTCTCCGATTCCTCCGGCAATTCCGATATCAGCTTCTCTTGCTTCTCCCGGACCGTTCACGGCACAGCCCATGACTGCAACTTTGATATCAAGATCGATATTTGCAACCATCTTCTCAACTTCAGTAGCCAACCCAATTAAGTCAATCTGTGTTCTTCCACAAGTAGGACAAGATACTACTTCTATCCCGCCTTTGCGCAATCCAAGTGTCTTTAATATTATTTTCGCTGACTTTATTTCTTCTACCGGATCCCCTGTCAGGGAAACGCGAATGGTATCTCCGATTCCTTGATATAGCATAATTCCAAGACCAAGTGCTGATTTGATATTACCTGCGTTAATCGTACCTGCTTCTGTAATTCCTACATGAAGTGGATAGTTCGTAATTGCTGCAATTAATTCATGAGCTTTCACGCACATCATAACATTCGAAGATTTTATACTGATTACAATTTGATCATAATCCATATCTTCGATTCTTTTCACATTATTAATTGCACTTTCCACTAAACCTTCTGCGGTTACTTTTCCATATTTTGCAATAATATCTTTTTCAAGCGACCCGCTATTGACACCGACACGGATCGGAACTCCTCGTTCTTTGGCTGCCTTAACGACAGCACGAAGTTTCTCATCGTCTCCAATGTTGCCTGGATTGATTCTTATTTTATCTGCACCATTTTCAAGAGCAGCAATTGCAAGACGATAATCAAAATGAATATCTGCTACTAGTGGAATGGATATGTTTTTCTTAATTTCTATAAAGGCTGCTGCTGCATCCATACTCGGAACAGTACAC
>JBASOB010000397.1:0-1992 GCA_049657865.1 Mobilitalea sp. | reverse complement strand
CTTCTTCTGACCTTGGAGCAAAAGGTGCGACTACCTTTATAAAAGTGATTCTCCCACTTACAGTAAGCGGAATATTTTCAGGATCCATCATGGTATTTATACCGACGCTTGGTCTATTCTTTGTATCAGATATTCTTGGTGGAGGCAATACGGATGTTATCGGTAATTTGATTGAACGGCAATTCCAAAGCGGAAACAATTGGCCTTTGGGATCGGCTTTGTCCATAGTATTGATTGTAATTACATTATTGTTGGTTAAACTATATCAAAAATGTGGTGGAAATATGGAAAATCTGGGGGTGTAAAGGATGAGCAGGTTACGGAAAAAGAAATATAAAAAAATAATCAACTGTACTTATTGCATACTGATTTACCTGTTCTTATTTTTACCGATTGCCGTAATTATTATTAACTCCTTTAATGCTACGACCTCAAAACCATATTTAAGCTGGAAGGGATTCACTCTTTTGTGGTATGTAAAGTTGTTTCAAAATACATCACTTCTGCAGGCCTTTCAAAATACATTGATGATTGCCGTTACTAGTACAATTTTGTCGGTCTGTATTGGAACCATTGCGGCAGTAGGAATGTACAAATATAAATTTAGAGGGAAAAATACAATTGATGCCCTTTTATACATCCCAGTTGTAATACCGGAGATTGTTCTGGGAATATCATTATTAACATTATTTGCAAATGTGAATATCCCAAGAGGAATGTTAACCTTAGTTATTGCACATGTAACCTTTAGTATACCTTATGTCATATTTAATGTACGAGCAAGGCTTTCTGGATATGATAACTCAATTGAAGAGGCCTCGATGGATTTAGGGGCAAATCGTATCAAAACATTTTTCTATGTGACATTACCGGTATTAGCACCAGGAATTGGAGGAGGAGCCCTTCTTGCATTTACGCTCTCCATGGATGATGTCATTATCAGTTATTTTACAAATGGACAGACCAAAACATTTCCACTTAAAGTAATGGAAAGCATTAAAAGCGGAGTATCCCCTGATGTAAATGCAATGTCTACTATAATTCTTGTTGGAACTATTTTATTGGTAGTGTTATCACAATCAAAAAATCTAAATAGGAATAAAAGAGAGAAATGTAACTAGTGTGAAGAAAAAGCATCTTCACACGCAAATTTGTGCTTGCAGCCCAAAGTTTGCAGGCAGAGCGAAAGGTAAGGTATTAATATGAAAAGAACAATATGTGTATTATTAACAATGGTAATGGTCTTCTCCTTCACAGCTTGCAGCAGTAGTTCGAAAGCCGAAAGCGGCAAGACTCTGAATCTCTATGTATGGACGGAATATGTTCCGGATTCAGTGATCGATAAATTTAGAGAAGAAACAGGAATTGAGGTAAATGTTTCAACTTTTTCATCGAATGAGGACATGATGGCGAAAGTAAAATCGGAATCAGAGGGTGCTTTTGATATTGTTCAGCCAAGTGATTATACGGTAACATTGCTGATTGAACAGGGTATGTTAGAGAAAATGGATTATGAGAAGCTGCCCAATATCAGTAATATTGGAGATGCTTATCTCGATATGGCATATGACCCGGGTAATGTATATTCAATTCCTTATCAGGGTGGAGTTGCAGCAATTGCAGTCAATACTGCAAAGATAACCGATCCCATAACCTCATATGCAGATTTGTTTAATGAAAATTATAGTAATTCGATTGTTGTGCTTGATGATTATCGTGCGGTGATAGGAATGACTGCAAGAAGTATGGGGCTTAGCATGAATGAGACTGACGAAGAAGTACTAGGGGGAATCAAAGATAAATTATTAACATTAAAAAACAACATTAAATTATATGACAGTGACAGTCCTAAATCAGCACTAATTTCAGGAGACTGTAATATCGCATTTTGCTGGAGTGCTGAAATTGCATTAGCAATGGAGGAGAATGAAGATATCGAGATCGTTTTCCCGACAGAAGGCGCTTACACCTTTATGGATAACTGGTGTGTAC
>JBASOB010000396.1:0-1703 GCA_049657865.1 Mobilitalea sp. | reverse complement strand
GATAGATAGTCAAATTAATGAGGTGGCAGACAATGCCAAAGTTGAATTTATAAATGAACTAGAAAATGGATCACAAGAAATGACAGACAATGAATTTGAACAGAAATCAGAATCAACTGATAATGTTCTACTTGATGACTCAGAGGAGTCATCAGGATTGGTAAAAGAAGATAATTTAGTATTGGAATCACTTGATTCCGATATTTCTATAATAGAGGAACAGAACATAATTGTGGAAAGTGAGAAAGAAGACAACATGAGTGGGACAACAAAGGGTAATGCTTCTGATAATTCACAAGATGCTTCTAATACAGGTGATTTATATAAAGACGATAATATTGATGATGATTTAAATGATCTATTGAATTCGCTTGAATTTTCCGATGATGAGGAAAATTTGGAGAATAATGCGGCGGATAAAGATATACAACAGAATGTTTATAGAGAAGAAGAGTCTGAGGAAGCAGAACAAGATGATTATCTAAGCCTTCTAAATCAAACAGAGGCGGATGATTCGGTTGCTTCGGATGTTGTCGCAATTAATGATTTGTTAAATGGAATAACACCGAAGGAAGATATAAGTCATGCACCTAGTGACGTTGGAGAAGTCTTTTCGGATGCATTAAAAGTTGTTTCTTCCTTAAATGATAATGTTGATGAAGCTGAACTTTTAAACGAAGCAATTTCTGGAAATGATAAAAAGAGTAAAAAGAAGAAATCAAAGAAAGATAGAAAAACTGATGTTGGGACTGATAAACCTAAAGTTGAGAGTGATAAGCCTAAGGAAGGTTTTTTTAAACGTCTTTTTGGGAATATTCCAAATGAAAATGCAGAAAAAGATGCTTTGAAAGAGTCCTTAGCAGAAGAAGCTGCTGCTAAGAAAAAAGCATTAAAAAAAGCAAACAAGAAAACACCGAAAGGTAAAGATGCAGCCGCAACTACAGAAGATTCTGAAGAAATAGGTGCAGATAGACCTGGAAAAGATAAAATCTCGAAGAAAGATGAATCAAAAAAAACAAAAAAAGAAAAGAAAGAAAATAAAAAGAAAAGTAAAGAGATTATCCAGGTAATCGAAGAAGTTGAGAAAGACGAAGGCAAAATAAATCGTGTGGGTGCTATCGTAGTATTTATTTTCTTTAGCATTTTAGTAGCGGTCTTGTTAATTGGATCTAATATGGCAAATTATACATTGAGCGTTAAGAATGCTACTAATTATTTTGAAAGACAGAAATATACACAGGCATATAATGAAGTATATGGAATAACAATTAAAGATGAAGACATAGAGATTTATGATAAGATTATGACCGTAATGTATGTTAACAAACAGTTGAATTCTTATAATAATTACTATTACTTAAAGGATTATCCGAAAGCTTTGGATTCTTTACTGAAAGGATTAGAGCGTTATGATAAGTATATTGAATTAGCGACCTTATTAGGTATTAAATCAGATTTAGATTATGTGAGAAGTCAGATGCTCTCAGAACTTAATAATATATTTAATTTATCGGAAGCGGAGGCTCTCGAGATTATTTCCTATAATTCCAAAGAGGAGTATAGTACGAAAATTTATGAGGTCGTTGATAAAAACATGGTAAAATAACAGACGGTCCATAGCGAAGGATGAAAAATGATAGCAATTATTGATTATGATGCAGGTAATTTAAAGAGCGTTGAAAAGGCCTTGGCTTATATTGGCG
>JBASOB010000395.1:0-1886 GCA_049657865.1 Mobilitalea sp. | reverse complement strand
GGTTGTAGGAGAGAGTTTGGACTATTTTGTTATTAATGGACCGTCCATGAAAAAAGTATTATCACGTTATACGGATATAACAGGCAAACCAGGTATGCCTCCTGCGTGGACTTTTGGTTTATGGTTATCCACCTCTTTTACTACAAATTATGATGAAGAAACAGTTAATAAATTCGTGGATGGTATGTTAGAGCGTGGTATTCCTCTGAAAACGTTCCATTTTGACTGCTTCTGGATGAAGGATTTCCATTGGAGTGACTTTATCTGGGATTCCAGAGTATTCCCGGATCCGGTAGGAATGTTAAAGCGTCTGAAATCGAAGGGATTAAAGATATGTGTATGGATTAACAGTTATATTGCTCAAGAATCGGCAATGTTTGCAGAAGGTGTTGAAGGCGGATATTTCATCAAACGTCCGAATGGCGATGTATGGCAGTGGGATATGTGGCAGCCAGGTATGGCAATCGTAGATTTTACGAATCCGAAAGCTTGCAAATGGTTTACTGCTAAGCTGGAAGCTCTGTTAGATATGGGAGTTGACTGTTTTAAGACTGATTTTGGTGAGAGAATCCCAACAGATGCAGTGTATTTTGATGGTTCTGATCCAATGAAGATGCATAATTATTATACTTATTTATATAATAAGACGGTATTTGATCTGCTCGAAAAGAAGCGCGGCAAAGGTGAGGCTGTATTATTTGCAAGAAGTGCAACGGTTGGCGGACAGAAATTCCCAGTACATTGGGGCGGAGACTGTTGGTCCGACTTTGAGTCCATGGCAGAAAGTTTGCGCGGAGGACTTTCCCTTACCATGTCCGGGTTTGGTTTCTGGAGCCATGATATCGGTGGCTTTGAGAATACCTCTACTGCAGATGTTTACAAACGTTGGTGTGCATTCGGATTATTATCGACGCATTCCCGTCTTCATGGAAGTACTTCTTACCGTGTGCCATGGGTTTATGACGATGAAGCAGTTGCAGTTGTCAGAACCTTTACCAGACTAAAAGCATCATTAATGCCTTATTTGTTCAGAAATGCAATACAGACAGTAGAGACTGGTATTCCTTCCATGAGAAGTATGGTTATGGAATATACAGAAGATCCAAACTGTGCTTACCTTGATAAACAATATATTCTCGGTGATACTTTACTCGTTGCACCAATCTTCAACGATGAGAGCATCGCTAATTACTATTTACCGGAAGGCAGATGGACGAATTTCTTTAGTGGAGAGGTAAAAACCGGCAGTCGTTGGTATAAAGAAAACTGTGATTATTTCCATCTTCCTCTTATGGTCAAAGAAAACAGTATTATTGCAGTCGGTGGAACAGAAGATGACTGTGTCTACAATTATGCTGAAAATGTTACACTGAAAGTATATGAACTGCAGGAAAACACTCCTTCTACAACAGTAGTCTATGACCAGGACAAGAAGCTGGCTTTCAACATTGAAATCGTTAAAAAAGATAACCGTATCCATATCGACGTGAAAGAAGAAAAAGAATCCAAATCACCAAAATCTTATACGGTAGTATTAGTAAATGTAACGAATGTTAGTTCGGCAACAAATGCTACTTTTGAGGTTATAGGTAACGATACGATCCTTACTCCGATAGGAAAAGGGAAGATTACCTGTGAAATTCAATAATTATTACGGAAAGTTTGAAAAGTATGATGTTTTAATATGAAATGAACAAACCGACCAAAGAATAAAAGTCCTTCAAAATGATCGTTATCCGACATTTTGAAGGGCTTTTTATTGGTATCCTCCCTTAAATAGAAATAAAAGAATTTATTATAAAAATGAAATGCTGGAATATGTTTTCGCACACCCAAACATTTATCATATCAGCAGAATTCAAAGAATATTAGATAAACGATATTTT
>JBASOB010000394.1:0-2208 GCA_049657865.1 Mobilitalea sp. | reverse complement strand
CTGTCATTATTCTCGAAGTGTATCGAGGTGGAAAAGTAAACAAGAAAGTAGTTCTTCTAGGAATACTTAAAAATCCACTCATTATTGCAGCATTTTTAGCATTTATACTAATGTCGCTACGAATATCGCTTCCCGGCCTCCTCCTTTCTCCACTGCAAAGCTTATCGAAGATAGCTACTCCGCTAGCTTTTATCGTACTCGGAGGAACTTTCCAGTTCGACCGGCTCTGGGTAAATGCCAAATATATCTCCATCGCTGTAATCGGAAGATTAATCCTGGTGCCTGCCATCATATTCTCTATTGCAGTCTTATTAGGATTTCGAAATGATGCACTAGTAGCCTTAATCGCTCTTGCTGCCTCGCCTACTGCTGTCTCCTCTTTCTCTATGGCGATGGAAATGGACGCTGATGGTGAGCTTGCCGGACAGATTGTCGTGATTACTTCCATTGTCTGCATTCTGACCATCTTCTTATGGGTATTGATATTAAAAACTTTAGGTCTTATTTAAGCCTTATCATCATGGAAAAGCATATCATTGAAACACACATATCACATCATAAAGAAGCCGTACGACCAAATGGTCGTACGGCTTCTTTATGATGCATTTATTGTTCTTAGTTTAAAATTCTTCTTGCGCAATAAGGTGTTCTGTAATACATGTTGCTTACCTTGATTCCAGTTTTTTCACTGCTTGCATGAACTACCTGTCCATTGCCGATATACATTGCAACGTGTCCGACAGAGCCATTACTTGCATAGAATATTAAATCTCCTGCCTGTACATTATCTAATGATACGGAGGAACCGTTAGAAGACTGTGCTCCGGAAGTACGGCTTATGCTGTATCCAAAATGGCTATATATGCTCATTACGAATCCTGAACAATCTGCACCATTCGTTAAGCTTGTACCGCCCCATTCATATTCATTGCCTACATAATTAAGTGCAAAGCTTGCAATCTCTGATCCTTTTGCGGAACTATTAGAGGAGGAGATTTGAGGAGCCGAATCTGAGGAAGAAGAGGAGGAAGAGGAACTGACTGATTTGCTTGCTGTAGTAGCTGCATTTCGCTCATTCTCTAATTCTCTAGCTGCTTTTTCTTCTGCGAGTTTCGCTGCTTCTGCTTGTTTCTCAAGTCTCTGTTCTTCTTTAATTGATATTGCACCTTCAAATATAACTTCTATATCAACATATTCCTTCGAAACAAAACCTGTCACATCTTCATCGACTACAATTTTAACCCATTCATCATTTTCTTTTAACACTTCATAGGTCTCGCCAATAGGAATCAATGTCACTATCTCGCAATCCGTGTTTGTTTCTGCTCTAACTTTCAATGTCTCAGTCGTTACGGTTGCCAACTTAGTTGCATATTTATCAATTAATTCTTCTGCACTAAATCCAATTGCTAAATATTCACTTTTAATATATCCTACTACACCGTTAGAATCGATTTTTACCCAATCGCCATCGGTATCTGTTATGGTAGCCGCATTTCCCTTGTACAATTTACCAGTAACTTTAGCTTCTTCATTCGGCTTTGTTCTGATGTTGACATAAGGATCTGCAACTGATATTCCTGTGTTAGCATATTCAGATACTGGAGTAGGTTCTGGTTCTGGAGCTACGATCTCAGAAAGCGATTCAATACTTAAATTAGCGTCTCCTGCTGCATATGCTCCTTGCTTTTCATTATCTGCAATGATGCTTTTCAAAATTGTAACAATTTCGTTATCACCATCAGTTTCATAGTATTGATCGAGTGCAAGCGATATTCCGGCTACACCGGTACCATCTGATAACATATCATCTTCTGTGCTTGTTTCTACGCTGGATTTTGCAGTGACATCTGTGTATCCACCAGTATTCGTCATTGCATCAAGTATCTCGGCTTTCGCTGTTGGGTAGTTATTTATGTTAACTGCTATCGTTGCTATAGTTGCAATATAAATTGTTTTCTTCAGTAGTCTGGATTTATTCATATTTGATTGTGTCCCCCTCGTTAGTTGTTAATTATCTGTTACAATATGTTACGAATTTATTAAATGCTGTCCCTATTATATGCAGATACAGAAACAATGTCAAGGCTTTTTGGATATAAAAAAATCTTTCACACTTTTGTCAAATTATGCGTATTATTTCTCTATTCAATTAAGATTAGTGTAATCAAATAAATTTGAGGTATAAAAAATGCGAAACCCCCAAAA
>JBASOB010000393.1:0-3711 GCA_049657865.1 Mobilitalea sp. | reverse complement strand
GCTAGAAAGCGGATATACATATTTACAGCTTGATGATAATGAAAAAGCTATGCTTCAGATGGCATGCGACAATTTCGATAAAGTTGTAGTACTGTTAAATACACAGAATGCCATGGAATTGAAGTTTTTAGATGAATATGATGTAGATGCCTGCCTCTGGATCGGTGCTTTGGGTGAAACCGGAGCTTATGCAGTTGCAGATGTACTGACAGGTGAAGTGAATCCCTCCGGCGCATTAGTGGATACTTATGCTTATGATTCCTTAAGTGCACCTAGTATGGCGAACTTTGGAAGTTATGCCATCACAAATAGTGAAGTAGAATTCGGTACCTCCTATATGGTATATGGTGAAGGCATCTATGTGGGATATCATTATTATGAAACAAGATATGAAGATGTAGTGTTAGGTACGGAAGAGAAAGCAGATTACGATTATGCAGCAGCTGTACAGTATCCACTTGGATATGGCTTATCTTATACAGATTTTGAGTGGTCTGATTTCAGCGTAAAGAAAACTGCAGATGCATATGAAATCTCTACAACAGTAACAAATACCGGAGCTGTTGCAGGTAAGGATATCGTTCAGATTTATATGCAGTCTCCTTATACCGATTATGATAAAGAGAATTCAATTGAAAAAGCTTCAGTTGAGTTAGTTGGATTTGCAAAAACAAATGAAATTGAAGCTGGTAAGAGTGAAACAGTGACCATTTCCATAGACAAAGAAGCAATGAAGACCTATGATGCCAAGGGTTATGGAACTTATATCGTAGATGCAGGTGATTATTTCTTTGCAGCTGGCGAGGATGCACATGATGCATTAAATAATATTCTTGCAGCAAAAGGAAAGACAACAGCAGACGGTATGAATTATGATGGAAATGCTGATTTTACTACTAAAATCAATGTTGCTAAATTAGATGCAGAAACTTATGCAGTATCTCAGGATACAGGAAACGAGATAACGAATCAGTTTGAAGAAGCAGATATCAATTATTTTGATCCTGAATTCAAATACTTAAGCAGAAGTGATTGGGCAGGAACCTGGCCAGCTACTTATGCTGATGGTGCATTAACAGCATCGGATGAAATGCTCGCCGATTTAGGAATTTCTTCTACAGAAGATGAAAATGCTACCATTCCAGTCACTGATACAACGAGTGCAGAATTTGGTAAATTGAATGCTGCTACCTTAATTGGAGCTGATTATCAGAATGAGATCTGGAATGCTTTAGTAGAACAGATGTCTATTACGGAATTAGATAAATTAGTGAGAATTGGTGGATATGCAACAACAAGCGTAGAATCTATCCAGTTACCGGCTACTACAGACAAAGATGGCCCTGCTGGAATATCAGGTACCTTAGTAGGCGGCGAAAGTGGAACTTCTTATCCACCAGAAGTAGTCCTAGCTTCGACTTGGAATGTTGATTTAGCAGAAGAATTTGGAAGATGTATCGGCGAAGACAGTATCGCTCTTGGCGTTACTGTATGGTATGCACCTGCATGTAACATTCATCGTTCTCCTTACAGCGGTAGAAACTTTGAATATTACTCAGAGGATGGATACCTGTCCGGTGAGATGACAGCTAGTACAGTAACCGGAGCACAATCAAAAGGTACTGTAGTAACCGTAAAACATTTTGCATTGAATGATCAGGAAACCAACCGTATGGGTGGTGCAATGTTTGCAAATGAACAATCCATTCGTGAAATCTATTTACAGCCATTTGAAATTGCTGTTCGCGAAGGTAATGCACTGGGGATGATGGACAGTATGAACAGAATCGGGTGTCGTTGGACCGGTGGACATTACGGACTTCTTACGGAAACGTTAAGAAATGAATGGGGATTTGAAGGAATGGTCATAACAGATCAGGCTTCCTACTCTGTATTTGCTTACGAAGATCTTCGGGAAGGAATTGAAGCTGGAACTGACTTATGGTTAAATACAGATGCAACACTTTGGACCTTGACAGAAGATCAGATGACTCCAACCGTTTTAACAAATATGCAGAGAGCTGGTAAGAATGTTGTATATGCAATTACGAGCAGTAATGCAATGAATGGTTTATCAACAGGAAGCAAATTAGTTGCAGTGATGCCTCTTTGGAAGAAGGGATTAGTTGCTGTTGATATCATTGTCGGACTTATGAGCGCATTAGCAGCAATCTTATTAACAATCAGACTGAGGAAACAAAGAAAGAACAACAAAAAAGATGCGTAGAATAAATATTCCCAAAGGAATAAAAAAAGTGTAAAATAGAAACATAAGCATGACAAGTGAAACAGTAAGCTGTATCACTTGTCATGAATTGTTCCGGGAAGTAGAAAGCTCATGCCAGATGCTTCCTACTTGTATAGATCTCTGCAGATGGAAAATACTGCAGAGATTTTCCTGTATAAAAATAATTTTCAGGGGAAGATAGCGTGAGGGAAAAACCTCCTCACACAAAAGAACTGCGAAACTTGCAAAGTGGGACTCGTTTCTTATTCTTCCAGGTATTAGAGATGCCGAAGATCGGCATTGTGTTGGCTTAGCGTGAAGGAAGAGCATCCGCGCGTTAAACAGAGAGAAAGGCATGGTTATACTATGAAGCTGGCTGTTGTTGATGATGATAGTAAAGCAACTGATTTACTGGATAGTTATATCAAACGTTTTGAAAAAGAAAGTAATATGACCATCAAAGTATCTGTATTTCACAATCCCAATGATTTTTTAACGAATTACAGCAAGGATTATGATTTAGTTCTGATGGATATTGAGATGCCGGGACTGAACGGAATAGAGACAGCGAAAGAACTCAGGCGAATGGATCCTCGCGTGGTTTTAATGTTTATTACCAATATGGCTCAGTATGCAATTAACGGTTATGAGGTAGAGGCGGTTGATTTTGTGATTAAGCCGGTATCTTATCCGGATTTTGTTCTAAAAATTCAAAAGGCAATGCGTTATATAGCAAGAAATCAAGATAAGAAGTTGACGCTTAATACGCAGGAGGGTGTAGTGAACCTGCTTGTTTCAGATATCTGTTATATAGAAGTTATGCGACATTATCTAATCTATCATACAACGAACGGCAATTATACGGTTCGCGGAGTTATGAAGGAAATTGAAGAGAACCTTGTGAAATATCATTTCGTCAGAAGCAATCACTGCTATCTGGTGAATCTGAAATATGTAGAATCGATTAACGGCAGTATTGTAAAAGTAGGCGGGGATGATCTACAGGTCAGTAGGAATAAGAAAAACGAATTCCTAATGGAATTTGCCAGATATGTAGGAGGGATGCGTTAATGAATGCACTGAATGTATTTGAAGAAATACGTTTTATTGTTGAACTTCTTGTGGCAGAGCAGCTGTTTATTTGGTCTTTTGCAAAAAGAAAGAAGGATTTTAAGTTGAAATCAAGTATAGGATTTGCAGCGCTTATATTGATTTCGCTTCTTTATATTATAATCCAGCCATGGGCTGGTGAGTTTAATTCACCCTTCTTTATGAATATGATATCAATATCTTGGTACATATTCCTGGTCATATTGTCACTGATTCATATCCGAATATGTTATCAAATCACATTTAGCGATGCCCTGTTTATGGGGATTGCAGGATATTCAGTGCAGCATATTGAATATATCGTGGTAAATGAAGTGATTGCACGGGGATTATGGAGAGATGTTACCAACCACTTAATGTTGTATATTATACTG
>JBASOB010000392.1:0-9580 GCA_049657865.1 Mobilitalea sp. | reverse complement strand
CTGTTACTGCAAGTACGCTTGTGATGCCGATGATTACCGATATCATTACAAATACCTGAATCATAATGCTCGAAATGCTCTGTCCCTGCAGTCCACTGAGAAGTTGCTCATTTAGCACCTTCCAGTTCTCGACTTTCAAGTTGTCATTCCCTAATGCTGTGGTAATATTTGCAGCTATCTCATCTGCCTGAAATACGGAAGCCTCCTTAACCTGCATCTCAATTGATGTAATACTGTTTGGTGCATCAAATATATTCTGTACTGATTCTAACGTCATGATTCCCCAGCTTTTATTCAAGCTAGATACCTTTAGATCATAAAAACCAACTATTTTACAATCTGCCTGTTTTTGATCTGTCGTCGTAATTGAAATCTCATCGCCTACTTTAAAACCATATTGATCTTTAAGATCAATTCCAAGAATGATCTCATTTTCCTTCTGAGGATAAGTGCCCTCCTCAATTCGGTCAATGATGTTATATATTTTATCTGCCTGATCAATTTGGAAGCCTCGAACCAAAACCGATTGAGAGTTACCGTTATATTCCATAAAAGCCGGATAATCTGCTGATACAGAAACCTGCTTAATATTACTATCTGCCTGTACAATCGTATCAACCATGGTCTCATAATCAGTTATCTTCTTCTCATCCACATTAGAAGATATCGTAATCTGCGAAGAATTCCCAATTGTTTTTTCCACCAGTCCCTTTTGCAATCCCTGAATTAAAGAACCGATAAATATCTGAACCGATACTCCAATCGCAATTCCAAATATAATTAAAATAGTCTGACCCTTATTTGATTTTAAAAAACGTGTTGCAATACGCCATCCTAATTTCATACGTCCACCTCACTGTCTGCTATCCCAATAATATCTTCATAGGTTTTCGCATAATAATCCGCACCAACAACTTTATATTTATTGTCATCCTCTGTAAAAGCATACCCACCTACCACTACTTTTATCGGCGTTTTCACTGCCGACTTGATCTCTTCAATCAGTCTCTTAGTGGCTACTAAATTATAATAGTTACTTACGCTGATGGCCACGATCTCCGGTTGAATCACGTCAATCGCATTATAGAAATCCTTGTACGGAGTATTACTTCCAACAAAAATTGCATCATACCCTGCAATCGTGAAAAAATCAGCCACCATCCTAGCACCTAAATCATGATATTCTTCCGGTGGACATAGCACTGCTGCAAATCCTCTCTTGTTTCGGTGTAACTCATCTCTTTTCTGTATAACAAATGGATAACTACATTCAACAATAGTCCTTACAATTCCTGTCTTGATATGCTCTTTCCAGATGCAGATTCTTTTATCTTCTAATTTACACTTCATATTGTTAAGTAGCGGTGTAAGAATATGCGTATATAAATCTATAATATCGATTTCTTTTTTCTGAAGCTTTTCAAGGACATACTTCACAGCTTCTTCTTTATTCTCATCCTCAAAGTATACTTCAAATTCCTTTAATATTTTTTCCATTTTGCCCTCCCGCTTTTATTAAATTATCACATTACTTTTAGAATGTTATATTATTGTTTTATAATATAACTAAATATTTAAAATATTATTATATTAATAATGATTACTGTTATTATATAATAAAAAACTTACAATATCAATCTATTTTTTACTACATTTAACTTTTTATATTTTTCTATATTTTTTCGTTAAAATTTTAGAAGGTCATGTGCCTTATCCAAACCAAATCAATAAAATAGCTTAAGATAGGAATACCTTTATCGCTCAACCTTACCACTTAGCTTTCGGTCTTGTCGTAAATGTTTGCTATTTCAATACAGATAAGCTATAATAGCTACTTGTGACTTTATGTCACCTAGATAAGGAGAATGCTAATATAATGTCATTCAAAGAATTAAAGATTATAGAACCTATCTTAAAGGCTCTTAAAAATGAGGGGTATGAATCCCCCACCTCCATTCAGGAACAAGCGATACCACTGCTTCTTGAAGGACGAGATTTACTGGGTTGTGCCCAGACGGGAACAGGAAAGACCGCCGCTTTCGCTATTCCAATTTTACAGAAAATGTACCTTGACCCGAATATAACAAATAAAGGTCCTAAAAAAATACAAGCTCTTATCCTATCACCTACCCGTGAACTTGCTATGCAGATCGGTGAAAGTTTTACTACTTATGGAAAATATTTAGGTTTAAGAAACCTTGTTATCTTTGGCGGTGTTTCACAACACCCACAGGTAACTGCACTCAGACAAGGTATCGATATCCTGATTGCTACACCTGGACGACTACTAGATCTGATTGGTCAAAAACATATTGATCTTCGTCAGGTTCAGTATTTAGTCCTTGATGAAGCTGACTTCATGCTCGATATGGGTTTTATCCGTGATATGCGTAAAATCATTGCGTTATTACCGACAAAGAAACAGTCTATGCTCTTCTCAGCAACTATGCCGACAGAAATCAACAAACTTGTTGACACCATCCTTGTGAAACCAGCCAGAGTCGCTGCTACTGCAGTATCTTCCACGGTTGATATCATTGATCAGAATTTATATTATGTGAATAAAGGAAATAAAAGAAATCTGCTTGTACATATCCTAAAGGATAAAAACGTAGAATCTGCTCTCGTGTTTTCACGTACCAAGCATGGTGCTAACAATATTGTTAAACATTTATTGAAGTTTGATATTTCTGCAGAAGCAATTCATTCCAATAAATCACAGAATGCCAGACAATTAGCACTCAGTAATTTCAAGACTAGAAAAACCAGAGTACTTGTTGCAACTGATATTGCAGCCAGAGGAATTGATATCGATGAGCTTTCTCATGTTATCATCTTCGATTTACCTGAAGTTCCCGAAACCTATGTGCATAGAATCGGAAGAACTGGTCGTGCCGGACTTGGCGGAATCGCAATTTCTTTCTGTGACAATGAAGATAAGGGCCTTCTGAGTGATATTCAGAAATTATTAAGTCAGAAAATTCCGGTTATAGAAAACCATCCTTACCCTCTTGTTGCTGAGGAGCCACCAGTAGAAAATGAAGATTTTCAAAAAACTGGCAATTTCGGGTCGAAATCCAGAAATTATACTAGACGAAATCGCTAAAATTAATTATAATAGACTATATTATTACAAGACGCATGTATTATTTAATCCGCTTGTCTTGAATATCAAATTCTAATTTAAAAGGAGTGGTATAAATGGGTAACCGCGATATTAAAAAAGATGTTAAAAAGAAGAAAAAAGGCGAAACACCTGCTGCTTTGCCATCATTAAAACCTATGATGCCGGAACCAGAAGTTATTAAAAAACCTAAAAAAGCTTAGGAAGCCTGCATCATAATTGATGATGCAAAAATTATTCTTATGAATTAAAAACAGCCTGTCAATTCACACTTATATTAGTATGAATTGACAGGCTGTCTTTTTATTTGATAGGCCATCTTATTTACAATGACCAGAATGTTTGTAGAATATATCTTCTATCATTTTCATTTGGTGTATTTGAGTATTATCAGGTAATTTCTTGAACTCGGCCTACCATATCCTGCTCCATGAGCATCACTTTGATACCATGAGGATGAAACTGACTGTTTGTCAGAATTTTTTTTACATGTCCCCTGGTCAGCTTACCGGTTGGTTGATCTTTCTTTAATACGATGTTAACTTCAATTCCAATTTTAATATCAGCTCTGTTTTGTCCATTCATTTTTGCACACTTTCTAATTATTACTATTACTCTCATTATGAAGGCAGTTATCAATTGCAATCACTAAGGCACATATAAATCCTGCATTTTCAGCTTCCGGAATATCGATTTCGTAACTGTCACCCCAGGATAGCCACTTCTTATGTACGCTTGCATAATATTGCCCGTCTCTGGTAATATCATAATCCATGGATAAGAATTCTCCACTAATTTCAAGATTTCCATAACAGCTGTCTACATTCAGCTTCGCACTAAGAAACGATAGCTCCTGATTAATTGTTGCACATAAATTATTATTTTGATAAATTTCATACTGTGCAAGAAAAAGCGTGAATCTTCTCTTGATATAATACAATTCCTGTCCATTGGTATTACATAAATGTAGTTTTGCACCAATTGTAAAAAGTTCACTGCTTACGTCAAAAACCACATTCTCATTCTCATCATAAATATCATACTTATCTCCAAGTGAAAAAATCCGTTGTTTTAAATAAAGTTTCATCATTTCTCCTTCTCGTAAATTATTTATTTGGTATCAATATAATATCTCTTATTCGCTATGTTTTTACTATCATGAACAGGTTTCATGTTCATGATCTATGGCTACGCTTTTACTATCATGAACAAGTTTGTGTTCATGATCTATGGTTACGCTCGTAGGTCTGCAAGCTAGCTTGCAACCTACTCACTACGCTTTTACTATCATAGCATGCCTTAAGATTTATCTCTACCTTATATTCAAGATATACTTTACCATCATAGTATCGTAATCAGATTTCTACTCAAGACTCACAATCTTAGTAGCAATTTTATCACTAAATACCTTATCATGCTCAACAAATATCATTGTCGGCTGATATTTTAGAATTAATTCTTCTATCTGAATTCTAGAGAGCACATCGATGAAATTCAGGGGTTCATCCCATAAGAATACATGTGCTGGTTCTGCTAAGCTTTTTGCAAGGAGGACTTTCTTTTTCTGACCACCGCTGAAATCTGCAATGTCTTTATCAAACTGATTTCGTGTGAAATCCAGCTGTCGAAGTACTGTCTTAAAAATATTTTCTTCTAGTCCGTATTTCACTGCAAAATCTTTTAGATTGCCCTTCAGATAGGAAGTATCCTGCGATACATAGGAAATCTTAAGCCCCTGTGCCACCCGGTACCGTCCATCATAGACAACAGGCTCCCCCAGAAGCAGTTTAAATAACGTGGATTTGCCGGAACCATTTTTCCCTCGAATTGCAATGCGGTCACCACTCTGCAGGATGAAATTAATAGCAGTAGCGACTTCTCTTTCTCCGTAATACAAATTCAGGTTCTCTACTTCGATATAATTCTTTTTGGGAAAAGGAAGAAGATTCATTTTTAAGGAATCTGCCTGATCAATGTTCTTAAGCAGCCCCTTCTTTTCCTGTGCTGCATCCAGTTTCCGATTCTCTATGGATATAGCACGTTTCATCATCTTCGCAGCCTTATGGCCGATCGCGCCTCTGTCGGCTGCATGTGTCCCGATTTTGGATTTTTCCACTTGATCGGACCAGCCTCTGGCTCTCTTTGCCGCCTCCTCTAGGATAACAATGTCTTTCTTCAATTCCTCATTCTTTTCCAGTTCAAAGTTATCCTTTAGCTGCTTATTCTGCTGCCAGCTAGTGTAATTTCCTTTTTGAACTTCAATATTCGCACGGTTTATGGACAACACATGATCGATACACTGATCTAGAAAAGCTCGATCATGAGATACCAGAATAAACCCCTTCTTTGTCTGCAGGTAATTCGCTAAAACCTCACGGCCTTCTCTGTCTAGATGATTTGTAGGTTCATCAATCAATAAGAAATTATTCTTTTTCAAGAATAATGCCGCTAACATAATCTTCGTCCGCTCCCCAAAACTCAGGGTAGCAAACGGTCTTGTAAGAACAGATAAATCTACCCAAAGCTTACTGATTTCTTTCTGAATCAATTCTTCAATGATATATCCATCGTGGGTCTGATAAAGCTCCAACAGCTCTCCGTAGCGCTCCATTCCCTTATCTTGATCAGCTTTGTGAATCTTCAGACATTCTTCCATCTCCTGCTCCCACTGTTTAAAGGGTGCTATCGTATTCTTAATTATCTCCATCGTGTCTACCGTATCATCTTCCACTTCAAATGGAAAATAATCAAAATCGACGGAAGAAGTAATACTGCCACTATACTCTTCTTTACCAAGCAGAAGGTTCAGAAAAGTTGTCTTTCCTTTGCCATTTCGCCCAATAAATCCAAGCTTCCAATCCGTATCGATTTGAAAACTGACATGTTCAAATATATTATCATAAGCGGTATCGTAGCTAAACGTTAAGTCATTCACTGTAATTTGTGACATAATAATAACCATGCCTTTCTCTCTGCTTGTATACTATGGGCTATCGGCACAAAGTTGTACGTGAAGAACATCTTCACATTAATCACCCATCTATCAAAATTGCTATATGAAAATCTTGATTTCTCACATTATATAGGAGAACTCATTCAAATATCTACTTTAACATATGTTTCACTGTTTGAACATCTTCTTTGCTACATTCTTCCTTACTATACCTGGCTTTTTCATAATATGCCGTCAATTGTATCTTTCTTTCTTCTTTTGCCTCTTCTTTTCCTATGCTGCCTTCATTTGATAAAGCGTACTCCGACAATTCTATTGGCGTGAGTGTATCGGACAGCTTCTTCTCCTCGTCAATGTGCTTGATTACGCTTTTATAAAAATATTTTCGCACTTTTTCGCTGTTCGACTTAGCGAAAAAGTTAAAACCAGCTTTTCCATTCTGCAGCTTAGGTATAGGATTCAATTTTTCTTTTTTCTCAAACGGTGAAACAAATTCAACTTTATCGCGCATTTCCTTCGTTTTTTTCGAATAGAAGAATTGATATATTTTATATATTGCAAAAGCAATTAACAGCACCAACGCTAGTATAACGATATATTTCATTAATAGGATCAATGCATCTTGTATTGCATACCATAATGCCGAATGCTTCGATTCCTCTGCAATCAAGCCGCCAAGCTCTCCAGCTACCTGCTCTGCACTGCTATCCGCCTTTTCTGAAACCTCCTGAGTCCCTGTCAAATCAAATAGGGATATCACGTGTTTCAGTACCCAGAGCAGGAAATCTCTAAGTTTATTTAAAATCTGCCTGATTGGTAATTGTGCAAAAAGCAGCATGACGATGACACCAAATCCGCCAAAAAGGAAAATCATCGTATGATTCGTAATCTTTATCTGGCTAATTGGAACATTGGCAACTTCCGAATGGCTCCTGAAAAAATGTTCAAAATTTATCAGGTAAAGATTCAGAAGAAAAAACAGGATATAAATAATTGCGAATACAAAAGACATAGTTCCAAGGAAGGTTAATCCCTGATAATTGCAGTATAGGTTCATAAGCAGGAAGGTAACCATGAGAACCGGTGAAGTATTGCTTTTCTTCACCAGCTCCTCCTTTAACCTTTGTTGAAAGGTGAGAATAGTAACCATCACAAAATACAAGATATAGATGACTACCTTCAGTATCTCCTTCCACGAAAATACATACAACGATGATCCACCCGCGACGCTTAAATAGGTTGCACCGATATATATGCCACACAACAAGAAATGAAGCACAAGATAGGTCCATAAATGTTTTGTTTTCTCTCCTATATAATAAGATACAAACGGTACCGGCAGTAAGAATAACGCACGAAGTACCTCCCTTGTATCCAGTTTTGCAATCGACAGAACGAAGGATATGAGAATATAGGAGGCAAGAAACTTCTGCAATATATTAATATAATCAATTACTAACCTATAGCGCTTATTATTCATAAAACTCCTCATTCCCAAGTAAATTTATTTCTAGCATCCTATTCGCAGTAACTAAATTCCTAACAATTGCATTGTTTTATGACTCCATTTCCCAAGGAATTGTACATGCAGCTAATTGGTCATTTACCTTAATCTTTCCTCCATGTTCGAGCGGTACTATCCAGGTGAATTCTGATTTCTGAGATTGCATCAAAGATAATAAGTTCTGCAGGTCCTCCCGTTGATAAGAGGAAACCAGTATCACATAATCATTTTCAGAAGCCTTTAACAGTTCCTCTTGGATGACTGGAACGAAATTCGGTACTCCAAGTTTGTTATCAATTCTTGCCAGCACTTCCATTATATTCTGCGTATGATTGGTACCCGAACCTGCTGTGATATTGATAATTTTCTTTGTAACAATATCTCGACCGTTGGTATAAACTGCGGTAGGTATTCCTTGTCCGATAAAGGAACCCGCAAAAGTAGCCGCAATTCGAATACTCTCCTCGATAATATCTTCTTCTATCCGGTTAGTTTCCGATTCAAGATTTAAGAATATCTTAATCTGCTGGGAAGAAGTCGCATCATGAACATTTACCTTAAGCGTGCCCGTCTTAGCGGAGGCTTTCCAATTAACCGACTTGAGTGTGTCATAAGACTGATATTCGCGTATGGCTCGGAATTCAAACGGATCTTCATTGATAAAGCGCCTTGTCAATACCGTCCCCAGCATTTTCTGAAACAGGATCTGAAATCGATTGCTCTCAACTAGCCTCGGATATACATACAGACGAATATCAACCGGATAAAGATTGACTGCCTCAAAGGTAAGAAAAATGTCGCAGCATACGATATCCATCTGCTTTATCGTGAAATATCCGCGGTGGCTGCACAGAAATGGCAGTGATCTAGTCAGTTTCTGATACATCATGACGGGCAAAAGATCATTTCGGTAATATTGATCCGTTACTTTTGCATGCTCTGAATCCTCAAATATAAAATACTTTGAGGTTATGAATTTTACTTTTAGCATGGGAAGCGGTAGTAATTTCTTATTCGTTATCGTTTCAAAAAGGATTAGTTCCTGGCATTCTACTGACTTATCATCGGACAGGCTTAAATCCACGCTTAGATTTTCAGCCCACAAACGACGGTAAAGCTCCTGCTGTACAAAGAACAGAACTACTGCTCCTATCAAGATTGCGATTATTTGCATTTGTCTGTTAACCTCCTGGCAGAATTATTCATTTGCGAGTAAATCCTGCATTTTAGAAAAGTCTATTGATTATTAAAATTCTCAGTGGGTACCGCGGTCTGTGCCAAAATGCTTTCCACAAGTTCTTTTGCGGATTCCTGAAGGTGGTAAGAAGACCGTAAAATCAAGCGATGCATCAATACACAGGGTGCGACTTTTTGAATGATTTCAGGGGTAACAAAAGATAATCCTTGAACTGCTGCATATGCCTGGGTAGCTCTAAGGAAAGCCAGACTTCCTCTTGGGCTGACACCCAGCGCAATATTTTTATGGTCTCTGGTTTTATGGACGATGGCAATCATATAGTCCATCAAGGAAGGATGCACATAAATCTGACGGATGCTTTTCTGCATATCCAGTAAATCTGTCTTGGAGCAAACAGCCTTCAACTCTTCGAGAGGACTGTCCTGCAAGAAACGATTGAGAATCGTGAATTCCTCATGGGCACTCACTGTTCCCATGCTGAGCTGCATTAAGAAACGATCCAGCTGTGCTTCAGGCAAAGGAAAGGTTCCTGCCGTTTCAATTGGATTCTGTGTTGCTATTACAAGGAACGGTTGTGAAAGTTTTCTGGTTTCACCATCAATCGTAATCTGTTTCTCCTCCATACACTCCAGCAAACTTGATTGAGTTCTCGGAGTTGCACGGTTGATTTCATCCGCTAATAGGATATTGGTAAAAACAGGTCCGCTGCGAAATGTAAACTCACCCTGTTTTTGGTTATAGTAGTTTAATCCGGTAATATCAGACGGAAGCAAATCCGGCGTAAATTGAATTCTCTTAAAC
>JBASOB010000391.1:0-1930 GCA_049657865.1 Mobilitalea sp. | reverse complement strand
AAGTATACGCGTACATTCAGACGAATCTGCATCTGCAAAGATTTTTATCGAGTTTGTAGCATTGATAGTAAGAAGTAAACTGTATACAAATCTGTTGGATGAAATGAAAAAAATGAATAAAAAATCGAATTACATGACAGTGCCTGCTGCAATTAGGGAACTAGAGAAAATAGAAATGGTCAGACAGACGGACAATGTCTACCGGCTTGATCATGCAGTGACAGCTACGCAAAAAACGATATTAGGAGCCTTCGGTTTAAACGAAAGTCACATAAAGAACAGAGCAACTGAAATAAGTAACAGTTTGCAAAAAAACAAGAAATAATCATTTGGAGGAATGAGAGAAATGGCAAGAAAAATTGGAATAGATGTATTGGAAGAAAGAATATTGCAAGCACAAGAAGATGTCATTAAAGCAAAGAAAAAATATGATGATTCAACAGCAATACTCAAACAATTACTTGATAAAAGACAAGCAATGAGAGTGGACGAAGTTATGGCAGCTATTGCAAAAAGTAATCGAAATTATGAGGATATCATCAGTTATATCAACTCAAGTAATAGTGTAGAATCAGAAGAATAATTAGGACTGAGAGGTATAAAATAATGGATTTTCAATTTCAATATCGAATCACGTATGGAAACGGCCAATTCTATGATCGGCCACATGTGATGACCGTTCAGATAACTATGGATGAGTATAAGAAAATTATTCCAGGTGTTTTGGAGGGTAAGCGAATCGAAGAGATAGATGACATTTCTGAAACGATTGAAAAAATGACAGAAATGGTTCACTACATAGATAGTTGGATTAACATGAATGGATCTCAGAGAACTAAGCCTTTGAAGAAAGCTAGGATTATCTCTGAACTAGAATTCTTCATTCCGATGTCGGATTATAAGCGCTTAAAAAAGATGCAAAATCCGTGAGGCAGATTATTTTATATCGACTATTGTGACCGACTGTGGGCTTGTTCACAAAGTTCACCGGGTGACCGCGCCAAGCCTGCCATTATGGGCCGTAGAAGATCCTATATAGTACGATGTTTTATCATTTAAATAGTCTTGGATAATCCGTTGAGTCGTGAACAACACGATAAATTAAGACCGCGTCATCAATGATACGATAAACACTAATGTATTCGCCACAAACGAGCTTTCGATATCCTCGTTTGCGCAAAGCCGGATCGGGATGTTCTGTCCCCATCAAGGGGTAGTCACTAAGCCCTTCAATAGAATCAAGCAATTTATCTGTGATTTTTTCTGCAGAACTTGGCCCAACAGATAATAAATGGTACTGCGCAATTTGATTAATATCATTTGCTGCTGGAGTCAGAATTTCAACCCTGCATTTCGACATCGGCGTATTTCTCCTTTAACTGATTTCTAATTTGCGCAACCGTATATCTTGGTTCGCCGGAAATTCTCGATAACTCTGCCTCTAAAATTTCGGCTCTATGATCGAGCATTTTTTCTCGATCTTCATACGCATCGATGCTCATGACTACCAAATCACCCTCGCCATTCAAAGTGATATAGATTGGTTCCTCAGTTTTATGAGCTAAACTTGAGATTGTTCCATAATCATTTCGTATTGCAGTTGATGGTTTTATTTGCATTGTTTTCACCTCCAAAGGTTTATTATTATGATGATATTATTATTATATTATAATTATGTCAGAATATCTATATTTTAATGAAATTATTTTACTATACCACAATAACCAATATTTACATAATACGACAATGTTTCGTATGTCTCAACTTTGGTGCAGAAATGGGAAACCCGGAGGTATTTAACATGGCAGTTACCAATCAGGATTCAGATTGCATTACATATGGGCAGATGAACCTAATCAATAATCTAAGGATGCACTGGATGGAATTTCTTATGTGGTCAAGGGCATTAATTACAAGTGCAGCATCAGGC
>JBASOB010000390.1:0-4688 GCA_049657865.1 Mobilitalea sp. | reverse complement strand
CTCTAAAGCAAGTGACATTTCATTAATGGCCGAAATTAAGTTTGCTGTTTCCTTGGTTCGCGAGCTTTCCATGGTCTGGACCCCGTATTCCTTTTCAGTAATTTTACGAGCTATATGTATTGCTCCCTTAACCGGATCTGTAATCCTCTTTGCCATTATTACCCCGAAGGAAACCGAAACAAGTAAAAATCCAATTCCTAAAATCAAAAATAAATTGTTCAATGTTTTGAGAAGCGATAGTTCATTCCTATCAAAAGAATACGGACCATAATACCCCACTGTAAGATAGCCTACATTTTTCCCATTATTCTTCAACTCATAGGTATCTTCTGCGTAACCTCCTTTAAAATCAGGATACTTATTGTGCATGTTAGTTTCAGCATGCTGCAATAACATCTGACATTCCTGTGCGTTATGCATCCTAATATCCCAATCTATTTCCTTATTGATTGTCTGGATATGTATCATGATTCCGTTCTGCAAAGCAGAATTTCCTATAATTTCCATCGCTTCAATATTATAAAGGCCTGTCTCTTCATTATATTGTTCGTTTACCTGACTAATAACTTTATCAATCTGCTGACTCCGCTGGTCAATTGCATATTGTTCAAATAAATTATTTATTGCACGGTTAAATAATATAACAAAAACTATGATTATCAGTATTGTAATTATGGTATATGAAAATATCATTTTATTTCTCAGCGCACTCATGATAATTCTAATCCCTTCCTTTAGTCAGTTGCTTCGAATTTATATCCTAAACCACGTACTGTAATCACTAACTGAGGATTTTTACAATCTGGCTCTATTTTTTGCCTGATGCCTTTTATGTAGGTATCTATGCTACGATCATAGCCATCAAAATCATCGGCAAGGGCATAAGAAATCAGCTGGTTTCTGGTAAATGTACGATTGGGGGCTTTTGCCATTGTAGTTAAGATTTTATATTCCGTAGGAGTAAGCAAGACATCTTCTCCTTGTATTTTTATGATACCATTCTGAAAATCTATAAATAGATATCCCTTATTAAAGGAAACCGGAATGCTGCTTAATTGATCACTTTCGGTTCTTCTAAGGACTGCCTCTACCTTTGCTACAACGGTTCTAGGACTAAATGGTTTCATTATATAATCATCTGCACCAATTTTAAGACCTTGAATTAAATCTGTTTCTTCTGTTTTTGCCGTCAGCATGATTATTGGAGTTCTTGACAGCATCCTTATTATTTTGCATACTTCTTCTCCCATGATATCAGGCAACATAAGATCTAAGATGACAAGAGATATATTATGATATTTAAATAATTCTATTGCGTCTTTACCATTATGCGCTACTACAACCTCATAACCGATGTTAGTTAAATATGCCTCAAGAACCTCGGTTATTTTATCTTCATCGTCAACCACTAATATTTTTCCATATCGATTCATTTAGCATCTCCTTAAAATGCATTTGACCACGTCCATAAATCTACACAACATAATTATTTTGAACTTTAGTAATAATCAGCCAAATACCATAGCTTTATTATAATCAGATTATTGGTAATTTTTCAAGTATTTTGGGTTTACACGATTCTTCTGATTGATAATATAGGTCTATAATTTACATCTGATATTTTTATGCCTCCTTGGGGATATGGCTTCGAATTACTTGCATGTACCAGTTTTCCACCACCTATATAAATTCCAATATGACCTGAATACCAGACGATATCTCCTGCCACAGCATTCTCTATTCCATTTACTCTGGAACCCTTTTGCCCCTGCTCTCCTGATGTACGTGGTAACGTTATACCAAAATTTTCATAAACACTCATTACAAAACCGGAACAATCTGCTCCATTTGTCAAGCTTATGCCTCCGTAGACATACGGATTCCCCACAAATTTTACTGCATATTCTGCAATTTGATTACCTAAACCACTATTATTTGTCTTTACTGTCTTCTCTGACGAAGTAGAATTTCTGTTTTCTGCTGCTGCATTTGCCTGTATCCTTTCCTCTTCTTCCTTTTTCAATCTCTCTTCTTCATCAGCTTTTGATTCCGCCAAAACATTCTTTGTAAATACCTTTACATAATCTGCTGATACATAACCTTCACCTTCTTCTACGGATACTTTTACCCATCCGTCGACCTCTTTAGACACTGTTAATATATCTCCCTCCGGAACCAAACTTAAAACTATGGCATCCAGACTAGGCTCCTCTCTTACTTTTAATGTTGTAGTCGTTACTTCTGCCATCCTCTGCCCAACCTTTTCAGCTTTAGACACAGCTTTACTTCCGGTAAGAACAAATTCCGACTTTACATATCCTGTCACACTGCCAGATTCAATCTTAAGCCACTCACCTTCTTTTTCCAGTAAAGTACCCACCGAATTATTATATAATTTACCTATTATTTCTCCATTAATATCCGCACTCCCCCTGATATTAACGTAATCATCCACTTGTGCAATAATCAAGTCGGAATTTTCATCTTCTGTTTCTGCTTTCGTCGAATCATCATTATCACTATTATTTATAGATTTACTGTTATCACTTTCTGTTTTTTTGTCGTTTTCAGTTGTTGTTTGCTTTATTGCATTTTTATCTATTGTATTATCATCTTCTGTTTTCTGACTTATAGTACCTATATCTGCTGTGCTTTCAACTATTGAATTTTCATATTCATTAATTTTATTTTTTGCATCCTCATTCGTTGAACTTTCATTCGTTATATTTTCAAAAGCAGACTTTTCTTCTTCTACATCAGTATTACTTGCCATCGTTTGTTTTCCCCCTACAGTATCGCTATATGAGAATGCTACAGTTACCATTAACAGACCCATAATAGCTCCTAATAATACAATCCTCTTAAGTGTAGTTCTCATTTTCTTTCTCCTTTGGCTTGAAATGATATGTTTCCGTTTTGTTACAACTTTATTACAAAATAGCACACTTATGTGGCGATTATGTGAGGATTTTATTTTTTGACTAATCTTTATTAAATTACATCTGTAAGTTTTTATGTCCATCTTATCATCTTTAAGTAAAATTTGTTACATATCCTTATTTAATTTTTGCGTTCTTAATCTATATAACGGTAAATACTATTAAATAATAAATCTAATTTAGGAGAGACTATGAGTCATCTATTAAATACAATTATTGTTACAGGCATTTCAGGATACTTAACAAGTTCTATTGGCATTTTGACCGGATTGTTATTGTCTTTTTTTATAAATAGAAGAGGACGTAGATTTAGAGGTACTACCTTGGGTTTTATTGGAGGTCTTATGCTGGCGATTATATGTTTTGATTTACTTCCAGAATCATTTGAGGCGGGAAGTGTTTATATTGTTACTATCGGAATTACTTTTGGATTATTATCCGCAATCATTCTCGAGGGCAGAATAGACCATGCCTATATATCTGGATTAAATACAAAAAATAAATTTTTAAAAGCTGCAATTTTTATGGCTATAGGAATAGGTATACATAATTTACCTAGCGGTATTGCACTTGGAGCATTATATTCTTCTCCAATTAAAGAATTACATCTTGCCATGGCTCTAATTTTACACGGTATACCAGAAGGAATAGCTATAGGAATATTTTTAAAAGAGAATACTGCGGGTCTATTTAGTTTTTTGTTAATATCAGTATTTACCTCTGTTCCAATGGGATTTGGAGCAATAATTGGAGGTATAGCAAGTAGCATTTCGCCCTTAATTATATGTATAAGCTTATCTTTTGCTAGTGGCATGATATTATATATCATTTATAAAGAAACACTACCAAGCGCACATGACACATGGAATGGTCGCCTGTCTTCGATTGGAAATGTAGCAGGTATGATAGCAGGTATGCTCATGGTATATTACTTACATTAATCATTTATTTTAAGTCATTTTTTACTTAGATTGAAAAGCGGCTTTTAGATATGAACAAATTCCTCGCAAATTAAAAAGCATCACTGAAACACAAGTTAATGTGTTCCGTGGATGCTTCTATTAAGTGTTCTATATTAAAACGACATATTATTATAATGATGAACACTAAAATTTTCATCAAACTATAAAGTATTTTTATGCTTATCGAGTTTAATATCAGAAAATGGTTTACTATATTTTTCAGCTATCCTAATTAATAATTCCACACATTGATCCATTGCCTGTATGCAGGCATATTCCATCTTACCATGATGATTATGGCTGCCAGTACCGAGGTTGGGGCATGGTAACCCCATAAAAGATAATCTGGAACCATCCGTACCGCCACGCACAGGATTACTGTATGGATTTCCTCCAAGCTCTCTGATTGCTTCACATGCTGTTTCAATCAGATGCCAATGAGATTTGATTTGCTCTGCCATATTGTAATAACTATCACGAATTTCTACTTGAACTGTATTTTCACCGTATTTTTTATTCAATTTTGAAGCAATATCTTGTATTTTCGCTTTTTTCTCTTCTAGCTTTGCCATATCATGATCACGAAGAAGGTATCTCAAGTTAGCATTATCTACGATACCTTCCATCTGGTCCAAATGATAAAATCCTTCATAACGATCTGTATATTCAGGTTTCTCCTTTTCCGGAATCATTGCATTATATTCCATGGCAATCTGTAGTGCATTTTTCATTTTACCTTTCGCTTCTCCAGGATGGATATTGATTCCGTTGATTAAGATAATCGCAG
>JBASOB010000389.1:0-5748 GCA_049657865.1 Mobilitalea sp. | reverse complement strand
GCGCCGCATAAAATTTCGATAATTCATGCGTATCTTTACAATCCAATGTAAATGAGTACATTTTGATTTTCAATTCATCATCCATAACATTAATACCTCCTGGTATAATTGAACGTCCTATTTTTTTAAGAACCTTTGTTAAATCACCCTCTTGTTTTATTTGGTCGCTAAAATCTAAATAGGCTTTTGTTATCATTGACAGAATAGTTACTTTTTCCCTTAATTATTTCAGCAAACGCATCGGAGCTACTGTCACTTCTTAACACTACCTTTACTTCCTATTATTTCGCTTACCCGTTTCTGTGAAACCCTATAGAAATGTGGCAATACTCTTTAGAAATGAGTTGATCACATGCCATCAAATAAATCATGCCATATAGTCGAACAATACTTAGCTTACCTCATTACTATATCTCTGCTGGAATAAATCAGGAAGTTTGTCTGCACATAGCTCAAACATACAGCCACTACATTATTATATAAATATGGCCGCATAGACATACGTTCTTTTCAACAACTTCTCGGATATGAAAGTATTACAACAGCGGAGATATACACACAAGTTGATGAGAGCCAATTACAAGCCGCTATCAATTCCAACCCTTTAGCCATGATGTTCAACTGAATATCACGGCTTTCTAATTATAATAGAAAATTGAGCTTTGTACGATTAAAAATTTGCCTTCCTGCTAATTCATGTTTCCATTGCTTAATTTGTTTGAACATATGATGCATGGTTGTCCATTATACATAGTGAAATCCTTGTAATATTCGCAGCCAGTACACTGTCCCTTCATAATAATATTGTCTTGAGTTGGACAAATGTCTTTATCAATAACTAATATCAGATAATTATTGATCTTTTTGTCCAGTTCTCTCTTAGAAGACTTACCCTGCATATCAAATTTAAATTCCATAAATATTAATCTCCTTCTCTTTTTTTTATGAAAATTTCCATCATCTCTTTAAAGAGTTCGTATTAGCAATACCTTTTAAATATAATGCAGAATTGGGTATTAGGGTTTGTAATAAAAATTAGTACAAAATCTAGGTTGTTCGACTTATCTAATAATTTTATATTCTTCCAAAAACAAGTTTGGTATATTTTGGCAATCATAATAATTATAAATTGGACTGATTTTATCAAATACTTAATCTAAATTTGCTTGATAATCGCTTGTAATCAATCCTTCAGTAGTTTGTCCAGTTACTTGAACAAGATTTTCTAAAATATCTGTTAAAATATCGGGAGAGATAAAATAGTCTTCGTAATATGCAAAAACAATGTAATTGAGTACACTTAGTTGTTCAGCTTCTAATTTATTTCACCTGACATAAACATAGCCGATATTAGCATCATCGGGTTTTTCTGTTGTTATTGAAGTCTTATTATTGGTAATATTTCCATTCGCTTTAGAAGACGGAAACATTATAATTCCAATTATAAATCCTACAGCTAAGATACTAACACAAACCCATCTTGGAATTTTGTAAAGTTTAGTGCAAATCATCTTATATAAAAGTGGATTGATAAGAATTGCTGTTAACAAAAATACGATTCCACTTGCTACACCGCCTTTTGTTGAAATTGCTACCAAATAAAAAAGAATATAAAAAATTGAAAATGACCAAAAAAACACAGACACTATGATCCTTCCAACACGCGTACCTATAGATGCATAATCAATATGTAAACTCGGCTTCTGTACTATTCGCTCTACTTTTTGCTGATGATTCGCTTCCTTTTGTATTGTTTTTCCCTGACGAGTTATATCAGATTGCTCTGCTTTTTCCTGACGAGATATATCAGATTGCATTACTTTTTGTTGACGAACCATTTCCTTTTGCATTGCTTTTTTCCGTTTTAGTTCTTCTACATTAGCAATGGTTTGCGTCTGACGAACTTGACCAGTATATTGTAAGTATGAAAGATATTCTTCATCACTCATTATATGTTGTTCATTTGTGCGATACATCTCTGGTAATACATATGTAGGCTTGTCATTAATAGCATTTTGAATCAATTGCTTTTTTTGTTCAATCTGACTATCAATATTTTTTACGCTGCTTTCATCCTCGACGCTTAGATAACTTTGTGGCACTGGTATCCGAGCTAATGCACACAATTGAGTTATAATATTCTGTGCCTCGTTTTGTGCTGATGTAAAAATCATGCTCGATTGGTCAACCTGGCATGAAAGGATAACAATTTCTGAAACAAATCCTGCTAAATTAACTACCACGCCAAGATGATTACATATAGGTATTTGATTTGAAGTTGAAGTCCCCTTGGTTTTTGTTTTTCCAAGACCAACTCCACCTGCAACTACACCTAGAGGTCCAAGAATAATACCACCTACGACTGCACCTCCAAGTGATGCATTTTTTTTGACTTTGATGTTTCATGCGTCACAACTCGGTAGCTTGTTTGTATATTCAATTCTGCACCTTTAATACTCGAAAAAAGTGTATCTGTTTGGTTTATTTTTATTTTACCCTCTGTGTGATTTACGAGCAGTTTCCCTCTGGCAATCTTTTCCCAACGTGAATTGGTAATCCTTGAAATTTCATGTGTCCTTAACTTTATCAACTTATCTGATTCATTTTCTAACTGTTTAATACGATTATAGTATAGAGTATCCTGTTCTTTATGAACTCTTTTAATTACCTTCTCACGATATTCTAAATTCATTATAAACTTATTAAGCTCTTTTTCATTCCCAGTCATACTCACCTTTCAAACCTCCTCATTAGTATACATAATAACACATAACTTACTGACGTCACTTCAAAAGTAAAATTTATAAACATTACTACAAATTCAAATATATCATTACCGTATCGGAATGCCTTGTTCGTAATTGCCATCAACTGTGATACTATCTTTCCTGTATTCATATGTTTATAAACATAATATCTTTAGTATTAATATTCGGTATTTGTATATCTACAATAACATAAATCTCAATATTATTCCATCAATTGCCATTATATTTTACATATTAAGTCATGAATCTATGGTTAAAGAAATATTATAAGTTAATATAAACGAAATGATATACAGAATAAAATTTATTTAAATAATACGTTTTATATTATTTTATTTTCATTTTTAATAACAACATGGAAATCTCATAATTACTTGATTTCATTATATTTAATTCAATCTTACAGTTTTTCACCATGTTCACTTACAATTTTCTGCCTAAGTTTTTGTAACTTCATTAAAAAAAGTGGTAAAAAGCTTGTTTTAACAAAGCTATTACCACTTATATTATTTTACCATTTCACTTCATCCGACATATATATATCCAAGATTATATTCTATCATCAATTAGTTTTCCTTCGTGTATAGATATACATATAATCCAAATGTTTCTTAAAATACTCGTCCAATAGCCTATATACAAACGCGGAAATTTTATTTTTCACAAAGTGAAATTTGCAAATTATAATACACGATAATGTGGAATAATATCTTCATATGTACCATCTTTCATCAAAAATCCATTAGGAATAATGCCAAGCTGAATAAATCCAAGTTTTTCATATAAGTGCAGTGCATTTTTATTTGACTTTACTACTGCATTAAATTGCATAATTTTAAATTCAATTTCTTTTGCTTTACTTAAACAATTGATAATAAGTTTTTCCCCAATATGGTGACCACGCATACTTTTTTTAACGGCATAACTTGCATTACAAATATGCCCGCATCGTCCAATGTTATTAGGATGAAGTATATACAGACCAACAATTTCTTTGCTGTCCATATCATAGGCAATGCCAGTAAATGATTGTTGTGAAAAAAATTCATCTCCTCCCTGCTCTGTCAACAAATCAATTTGTGGAAAAGCAATACCATCTTGAACGACCTCATTCCAGATATAAATTGCTTCTTCAACATCATTTTTTTCGTATGCTCTTATTTTAATGTTCATGTGTTTCTAATCCTCCCCAAAAAACCTATTAATCTATCTATTAATTTATAGAAGATTTAAAACCAAAAGGAATATAGATTTATATAGTAGTTGTATTATAATTTTCTATAATTTCATTAAGATAAAAGCTCTTTCCAGTTTTATCTTTCGTTAAATATTGTAAAGTATCAATGGCTACAACATATGCTATTAAATTGATTCACCTTAATTTTATCCTAGCTGTATATATCCTGATTATGCTACTAATACCCTTCCACAAAATCCACGATATTATTTAATGCCTTATTTTCAATATATAATTTCAAATTATCATTAAATATCGTGAATTTTCTTAACTCATTCGTAGGTGATTCACCGGAAGTATGCGGAGTTATTATGACATTAGGAAGCTCCCATAAGGGGCTGTCCTCAGGCAATGGCTCAGGAACGGTAACATCTAACCCTGCTCCGCCAATCCATTTCTCCTTTAAGGCTTTTATTAATGCATCTTGATCAATCAAGGTGCCTCGTCCGATATTTACCAGAAAACTATTGTGTTTCATTTTACGTAGTCTCTGTTCTGTTATTATTCCAACGGTCTTTGCTGTATTTGGCAATGAGAGAACTACATAATCGGATTGTTCTAGTACGGTATCTATATCCTCTAAACTATAAAGCTGATCCACATATTCCGGTGTTGGCGTCAGTGTTCGTTTCACTCCTAGTACTTTAGCTCCCCAGGCTTTGGCTCTTTTGGCTACCTCGGTACCGATATCTCCTAATCCGATAATTCCGATGGTGGATCCGTAGAAATCTCTGGCTTCTGGTAATCTATTCCATTTCTTTTCCGATTTATAATAAGCATAGTCTTGAAGATTACGGTTGTAGGACAAAATCATAGCAAAGACATGCTCCGCAATGGGAAGTCCAAATACACCGCTGGAATTGGTTAACAGTACCTCTTTGTTATAATATATTTCTCTGTTCGTATAACCGTCTGCTCCTGCACTCGGCAAATGAATCCATCGAAGGTTCTTTGCTTCTTGCAGCTGCGCAAGCTCCGGCCATCCGAATATGATTTCGGCATTTCGAATCATTTCTATGGTGACTTTATTATCCTCCACCACGGTCAGTGCAGCTTGTGGAACCGTCTCTAGAAGCTGTTCCAGATAATTTTCATTCAAATGAAAAACAGTATTTGTCAATATTAAAATATTCAATGTTTTAGTCATGGTTTCTTTCTCCTTCTAGTTTCTTACAATGTTCCTTATAAGCTGATTGGATAAGGAAATCAAACCAAAAATCCTGCCCATATTACGGCAGGATTTTTAATTATAACGGAAACATAATTTACTTACTACAACCTTCAGTTTCTAAAGTGTTCGGATTTGTTGCTATACTTGCCCAATCTTATTGTGGAATTGTTGCTACGTTTCATACTGGCATTATTTCACTACAACCTTCAATTTCACGCTGACATTACCAGCTTCTGCTATGATATAATCTGTGCCGGTAGATTTGGCTATCGACTTTCCTGTCTTTTTATTTATTTGCATGATGGATGTTTCAGTTGTTTTCCATACAATATCTTTCTTATCTACTCCATAAGCGTTCGCTTTAAAAGTATAAGAATCTCCCACTGTTATTGAACTTTTCTTACTGATCAGCGTGATGTATGGCTTCTTGACTGTAATATTTGTCTTCACCGTCTTCTTTTCTCCGCTGGAAAGAGTGATTGAAGTAGTAATTACCACTTTTCCTACGCCAACCGCTATGATTTTACCGGTTTTATCCACTGTCGCTATCTTTTTATTACTAGAATGATAGG
>JBASOB010000388.1:0-2369 GCA_049657865.1 Mobilitalea sp. | reverse complement strand
GCGTTGCTTCGGCCTTCTTAATCATCTCTCGTATGTCCTGCTCCCAGTACCTATGTTCGTGGAATAGATATATTTTCTTTTGCCAAATGGATCTGTATTACTCCATACTTGTGCAAAAAAGATAAATGAGGCAGCTTTGTTTGCTACGCTCTGATTTACTCTGAAAACTTTTCTATCCTCTAAAAAATCTATCCCAATTTCCCTTGGATTTATATAATGCAAGTAGAACATAAACGCATGCTGTAAAGAAGCCCAGAACCATCATTAATATTGACCAGACTAATGACTTAACTATATTTTTCTCACGATAAAAGATCCACATTGAAAACAATGTAAAACCTACATATAAATCAATCATTGACATTATTCCCCAAGGATTTGATAATAATTTTTTCCCATCATTTATAAAATCACCATTTATAAAACCATTTATCAAACCAAATGTCATTGCACCTAAACCTATCCACGTTATTATTTTTGCCAATTTCATTAAACCCCTCCTCAAATAATAATAATTTTAGTACTGCAAGAAAATTTATACAATAAACATAAGATTATAACCTTACAACCTTTTAAACTTTTGTCAGTTTATTAAGAAGGTCTTTATCAACTATCAATTTATTACCTTTCATTTTTAATAATCATCTGTTATATAACCCCGTTAATTGATTATGATAATTAAGGTATATATCCTAATCCTATTTATTTTACAAACTGTAATCATAGTCAAAAAAATTCATCAAATTCTCTTTGAGTACGTTACATAAATTGTATTCCATTTCTACAGATTTTACAATAATTTTCGATTCGACTGGCTTTTTGCATCTCCTTCAGACACCATCATGCGATAATATCCTAGATTAGATTTCCCGTTTTACACCAGTACTCACGGTGGAGATTTTCACTCCAGAAAAACTTACTTTTAGACCTCCTTATCCTTTAGTGCTTCTTAATCGTAACCGCATGTTCCTAATATCCGAAATAGATCTAATCGTATTTAGAACTGATGCTACTGCACGTCGCATCAAGAGATATCCTTTCGAGTGTCCCTAAAAGTATACTCACAAAACACATGTGGTAATTATCAGTAGAATAAATGAAGACGGTCATTTTGTCACATTGAATTGAACGATGTAAATATATGTGTTAAAATATTTAATAGAAATAATAATCATAAATATTAATTTTATTATTTTGTAATTATAAATGTGATTTGTATAGCAAAAAGTTATCTGCTATTTTAAAATATATTACATACTATTTTCATGTAATAATTATATATTTGATTCGTAACTTCGTCGCTTAAATAACATTTGTTAACCATGATGTTCCTAACGAAGAAATTATCTTTAATATGAAAAATCATACTGGAGGTTGATAAGATGCAAATGACAGGCAAACAAATTTATGACTCGTTAATGCATGGTGCTTTTAAAGTAATACAGAACAAAGAGGTACTTAATCGAATTAATATTTTTCCAATTCAAGATGGAGACACAGGAAGTAATTTGTCTTCCATGATGCAAGCAATTATAAAAAAATCCGAATATCATATCACAATCAAGAAAACGCTGGAATCAGTAGCAGAAGCAGCCTTAACCGGTGCAAGAGGTAACTCAGGTATAATTTTTGCGCAGTATTTCAGAGGTCTTAGTGAAACAATTGAAGCTACGGAGCAGATTTCAATACATGATTATGCCAATGCCAGCAAATGTGCAGCACAATATGCATACGAAGCAGTGGAAAATCCAGTGGAAGGAACTATTCTTACCCTTATGAGAGAATGGGGAAGAATTCTTTCTGAGGAAAGTATAAATAATACCTCAATTTTAGATGTTTTTAATCGTGCTTACCACACACTTGAAATAGCACTAGACAGAACGAAAGAACAACTTCCAGTTTTAAAAAGAGCCAATGTTGTAGATTCAGGTGCAAAGGGATTCACTTATTTTATCGAAGGTGCCTTACACTATTTAATGAATGGACAGGATAGCGACTTAAATAAACTTTTAAATGATAAAGAAGAAGATATCATTGAACTAACACATGTTATATCACACTTTGATACAGAAGATAATAGATATTGTACAGAATGCCTC
This sequence comes from Mobilitalea sp., assembly GCA_049657865.1. Classification (GTDB taxonomy): domain Bacteria; phylum Bacillota; class Clostridia; order Lachnospirales; family Lachnospiraceae; genus Mobilitalea. Next base: position 270 of record JBASOB010000388.1, on the reverse strand, counting down.
TTAGAAAGTAATGATATTGATTTTGAAACAATTAAAACAAAACTGAGGCAACTGGGAAATTCTATTGTGGTTGCAGGCAGTCGAACAAAATGTAGAGTTCACATACATACAAATGAGCCCGCGGTAGTTTTTGACTTTCTATCGCGCCATGGAACTATGATTTATCAAAAAGTCGATGATATGTATAGTCAAGAGGCCATTATCAATCGCAGAAAATATAATATAGCATTGGTAACAGATAGTATAGCAGATCTTCCACAAGCACTTATC
>JBASOB010000387.1:0-1770 GCA_049657865.1 Mobilitalea sp. | reverse complement strand
GGCGGCATAATCTCATTTCCTCCAGCAAGAAAGTGGCTTTCAATTTCTCTCAATGGGATTTTTTGAAACATATAAAACAAGGATGTAATAACTAATGAAACTAATGCGGATATAAAAATAGATTTTTCGAAATCAGCATTCACTATTGCACCCCATAAACCATTCCCTTTATCCTTACCGGTATACCATAAAAAGAAAAAGGTAGTGAGTATCAAAATAGTCAGAGGCAAAATCAAATTTAATGGTCTTGGCTGAGCTTGTTCTGCAAACTTACACTGTTCATGTGCTTCATCATGACCATGTTCGTCTTCTTCCTGGTCTTTATTATTTCTTTTTGATTTAAGTTCTCTGTCAAATCTTAATCCGAATTGTATTACCCCAATACTTATCATACACATAATTATAGCATACAAATTAAATGGAATGCTTTTTAGGTATGCCGAATAAGCAGACTGGTCAATACCTGCTTTACTGAAAGCAGAACCTATAACCCCGATGATATACCCTACATAAGTTGTCCCAAAGGGTATTAATATGATTAATAGGCATGATGTAACATTTAAAACAAATGCAAGTTTTCTCCTACTTCCATTCACCTTATCAATTAACGCCTTACCAACCGTACCGGCAGAAATACAATGAAAACAGCAATCGATAAAGGTAGCAGGTGTAATAGCCCATACAGCCCATAATGCTCCTTTTTCAGACTTGACATATTTACTTGTGACCTGCGTAAAGCCTTTTACACCTCCGGAAACTTTCATTATCTCACCGAATCCACCAAATAAGAACAGAAAAAATATAATATAGACACTTTGTTCATTTGCAGTCGATTTAATAAGGTGGTCCGATGCTAATAAAACACCTTGAATAATATTTCCTTTGGCCAGAAAAATTCCACCAGCCAATATGCCAATAATTAATGAAGTAATTATTCTCTTAGTCAAAACTGCAAGAATTATTACAATCAATGGTATCAATATAGAAATCAATCCATAATTCACGTCTTAACACATCCTCTCTTTACATAGTATTATTATAAATGCTTGATAATATTTTATAAAAGAATAGAAAATTGGACTTGCGTACATTGAAGACACAAGCCCCTAGTCGTAAATATACGTACACTTAATAATAATTAATAAACTTATAATAAACCAATTTTCCTATTTATAATTGCGTTATAATGGTTTACTATATTTTTCAGATATCTTTATTAATAATTCTACGCATTGATCCATTGCTTGTATACAGGCATATTCCGTCTTACCATGATGGTTATGGCTGCCCGTACCAAGGTTGGGACTAGGTAAACCCATAAAAGATAATCTGGAACCGTCTGTACCGCCACGTACCGGATTGCTGTATGGATTTCCACCAAGCTCCCTGATTGCTTCATATGCTGTTTCAATCAGGTGCCAATGAGGTTTAATCTGCTTTGCCATATTGTAATAACTATCACGAATTTCTACCTGAATTGTATTTTCACCGTATTTTTTATTCAATTTTGAGCAATATCTTGTATTCTATCTTTTTTCTCCTCTAGCTTTGCCATATCATGATCACGAAGAAGGTATCTCAGGTTAGCTTTATCAACGATACCATCCATCTGGTCCAAATGATAAAATCCTTCATAACGATCCGTATATTCAGGTTTCTCCTTTTCCGGAATCATTGCATTATATTCCATGGCAATCTGTAGTGCATTTTTCATTTTACCTTTCGCTTCTCCAGGATGGATATTGATTCCGTTGATTAAGATAATCGCAG
>JBASOB010000386.1:0-4089 GCA_049657865.1 Mobilitalea sp. | reverse complement strand
TTTGGCTTTTGCTTTCGCATTTTCAAGCTTAGTGGCACAACAAGATACCACATCTAAAATCTCAAACCGATGGATCATATTCTGTAAGAATATATCACTGATTTTACCACAGCCTATTACCGCTGTTTTCATTTTTTTCATAGATCATACCTCTCTCTACAATAATATATAAGTTCATTATGATAGGATGAACTTACTGCTTTTCATCATAGTATGCTCCCATATGCTCCCATTATATGCGGAACAGATGCTTTTTTCATCATCTTCAGATCTGTTCACACACTTGAAGTTTTGTTCGCTACGTTCTTATTATATCATGTTTTTTTCTTCTATAATTTACTAAATTATAGAATTATAATCAATACCGGAAAGTTTTATAATGAGTAATTGCCTATGGCTGATAACGAATTAGGCGCAACATTGGGGCTTACTGACTACTCTATATAGTTTTTACTTCACATCAATTTCTTTTGTGAATTATATAAATCCCCCTTGGAACATGAAATAAATTCTGATACAATAATACTACCAATTCAACCAACTAATAATCATGATATAATACGAAAGTAGAAGTGATCTCAATGAAAAATAAAACTGCATTTATCCTAATTCATATCATAAGTTTCTTCTTTGTTCTTATTTCTACTATTATTATTTATCTGAATCATAAAAGTTTTGCCCTTATCTTAATCATTTTCTTCTTACTTTATATCCTAACCGTAATTATGTCGATTCGTTTTTATTACAAACTACTTCATACGCTTCAGGTAGTGAACCAATATGATAATGACTCTATTATTAAAAACAGAATGCTGCGTCTACAGGAAACAATGCTAGATTTAAGTAACTATATGGTTAAGATAAATGGGTTAAACGAACTACTGGATATCATTCTAAAAAAAGTCATTGATGTGATACCTGGTGCAGAATTCGGATCAATCCTCGTGATGAATGAGGAAGGTCAATTAGAATTTAAAGCGATTTTTGGTTTTGAAGAAGAATTATTTAAGATAAAACTGAATCCAGAAGAATGTTATCAATGGCGCGCAACGAATGGCCATTTTTCAGGTCCTATTATTATTCAAGACTTATCTAAATCCTCTAGGGATTTTATGTCCGAAGATACTTATTCGACTATGAATGATGTTAAAGCACTTTCAACAAAAAGCTCGATCAGTGCTCCTCTACTCATTGATGGTCAGTTCTTTGGTTCCATCAATATTGACAGTTCTGAAACCAATATATTTACAAATCAAGATATAAAATTAATGGCTTATTTCGCAAACCAAGTTACGATAGCAATCAAAAATCAGCAGTATTATGAAAAAATTATATTCATGTCAAAATATGATAGTATAACCGGTGCCATGAACCGCCATTACTTTGAAGAATACGCAGAAACTATCCTTCATCAGCGTAATCCGCAAGCAGACACACTTACCTTCGTAATCATGGATCTTAATAATTTCAAGGATATCAACGACCAATATGGTCACAATAGCGGGGATATGGTTCTAGCTCTTTTTGCAGACTCCTTCTCCTCCTTACTTTCACAAGAATACCTATTTGCCCGCTATGGCGGAGATGAATTTATTGCTATTTTCTTTCATAGTACTATTGCAGAAACCGCTCAAAAACTAAGTTCAATTTATAACAATATCATTAAAAGGCCGATACTTCTCACCCCTGATGAACATACAGTCCATTGCTCATTCTCCTATGGAATGGCTGAATTTCCAAGCGAAGGTACCGAACTTAAATCTTTGATTCAGCTCGCAGATCAGAGAATGTACCAGCATAAAAACGAATTAAAAAGCAATATCATATAGTATCATGCCGCCCTTTTGTTGAAATCCGGTATTCCATAGCTCGGATAACGATAACCAGCGAAAGGTTCCGTAGGTTGCAACTTTTACCAAAAATTCGTTTTCCGTATCTTCATATCCTACTATCATAAACCAATGCCATACATAGTCTTTTAGATGATTCTTCTTATGCCTGAGGACGAGGTAAGGGATGGGTAACTTTCTTTCCATCTGTTGTCGAATTGCTTTCTCTGCGTCAACTAACGTATTATTACCTGAAAATCCTGTCATTTTAATCTGTGTTTCTCCAACTTCTTGAAAATACTTTCCAAGCCCCTCTAAATATATTTCTAACGTATTAACACCCTGCATTCTTGGTCTCAGATATGGCTTCATAATCATAGAAAATTTAAGATAATCCTCCTTTGAAAGCTGCGATATATCATATGGATATAACTTCGTTTCCCCATTTTCGAGTGCAAAATAAATACTGCTGTCACATGCCGTCACTGCCGCACAGCCACCAAAATACATTGTCATATCATGAAACCAGTCTTGCCTTCCTCCGAAGGATTGACCGATCTTAAAATACTCAATTTCTTTTTTCATTGTCTACCTCCATGTTCGTATTCCTAACAATAAAATGATTTTTTAATATCGCTTCAATAAACAAAACCTCTAACTTATTTATCTTCCTCCGTTTTTCTCAGATTAATCTCTTTTATAATATCTTCCTTAAATTCATATAATGCTTCTTTTACTGCCATTTTAACTGCTCCTGCAATGATTAAGAATAAAATGAATCCTCCTATTGCAATATAAACAATTGAAATTAATGCTTCCATCTAAATTACCTCCTGTTATCACGCTGAATCATAATGTTAAATAAACTCTAGCTTCAGTATAATCAAATCTGCTTTCAGTATAAATCATAATAACTATAATGACTATACCTGTTTTACTATTCACATTCCAGTTCTATTGAGTCTTTTTTTCTGCAATCGTTTTCTAAATTCCCTATCAGATTCACTTGTATATTATAAACAAATTCATTGCTTATTATATTGCTTTTAATCATATTTTATACCAACGCAAAACTATAATCCAATTATATGTTTTGTACTATTAACCAATTCATCTTGCCATATCGAAATAAATATAACATTATTCACTAGAAACATCATTGTTTATAAAAATATGGTATGTGATAATTAATTCAGGCCTCAGAAAATTAATTTAATCTTAATTAGTTCAACGAGTACCCAGAGATTCACCTATATTTAATGGAAGAAGGAAGATAAACTGACCATTTTTATCAATCACACTTTCATTAAAATATTAATTCAAATTTCAGAAGGGAGAAAGAATTTTATGAAGAAAAACAGTTTCAAAAGATTACTCAGTCTTTTGGTCATAGCATGTCTATTGACTATGTCCATCCAAACGGTTCAAGGTACTACTGCATATGCAGCAGCAAGTACTAAAGTTACTGCAAACACCACTTGGGAGGTTGATAAAACAACCAAACTTTCTGCTCTGACTATTGGCAGCGGAGCCAGTGTTACTGCTCCTGAGGGTTACACGGTAACCATGACCGTCGGTGGTGTTGAAACTGCTATGGAAGCTGGAAAGTATAAAGGAAAGATAGTACTTACTGTCACTCCTAAGCTTACCGTCAATCCCTCCAGCTATAGCGGTCGTGGCATTGAAGATTATCGCACTGCAATTTATATTGACGAGACAGGGCTCGTAAAATCCCAGTCCGTTAGTTCTGCTGTTTCCGGAGGTAAAGTAACCAGTAAAGTTGCTTCCAATATAAATATCACTTCAAATAGCGATAACTTTAATGCGATTATTGTGAATGGAGCAAATTATACTGTTAAGAACTCGACTTTTAACTTTATCAGTAAGAGCGATGGGAGCAATGTATCCGATTTTACTGGTTACGGAGCTGTAATCAGCACTTTCAACGATGCTAAGATAACCTTAGATAAAGTTTTAATCAACACCGAGGGTGTTGCACGTGTTGCACTGTTCGATGATGATTATTCCGATGCTTTGGTTACCGACTCTACTATTAATGTAATGGGCGGAACTCTCTATGACGGTTATGTTAACTCTGCGGATCAAGCTAAAATGGTTGCGCCTCCCTGGGTTCTTGGAATTACAGGAAATGCACGTGCTACCAATATGATCGGCAAGTGCTCCTCTACTACTGTTGTACGATCTAATGTTACCGCTAATCAGTGGGGTGTTCTCTCTACCGACAGTGGTTCTGATATGC
>JBASOB010000385.1:0-3077 GCA_049657865.1 Mobilitalea sp. | reverse complement strand
AAGTATAGCAAAAACCCCGCATTTCTGCAACTGAAAACGCGGGGAACAGGCTTTATTCCTTGCCTCTGATAGGTTCGTTAGGGCATCAATTACTGTTGAGTAGGAGAAATCTTGGGAAGTTCACATTAATGCGAGTGGTAATCCTGAATAAACCGTGTGTTATTGCTGCCTTGAAAGTAATTCTGTTTCCTCAAGCCAAAATTTCGATTAGGCTATTTGGTTTTTCACTGTTTAGAACTGTACTTTTTGTTCCTTCGTTGGATTTCCTCTTCATCACTTTAAACAACATTACTTCTACGTGCTTTCTCAAGCTGGACTGCATAGAACATGATTTTCGGAATGATGGGTGGGTGAGTCTCCTCGGCTAGATAATAATCGTCGTATATTCCATTATCCAGGAGCTTCACATCCCCGATATACTTTTCGTTGCTGAGCATCACATCAATGGTCCTTTTACACCACTGATTATTACCTTTGGGAGACTTGAGTCCAAGTCGCTCTAATTCTGATTTAATCCCTATTACGCTCTTCCCACGAAGATACTGATGATAAATGAATCTCACGATTCTCGCTTCACTATCGAGTATTTCTAAGTGCCCTTCATTTCCACTCACGTACCCAAAGCACTTTCGGTTATATAACTTTGATGTACCTTGCGCTGCATGTTGTTTGATACCCCATTTGATGTTCTGACTGCGGGATTCATTTTCTGCCTGAGCCAATGACTCGATAACCGAGATCATTAGATCACTCTCCACCACAGCAGTATCCAGTTCCTCTTGTTGGAAAATCACACGGACTCTCAACTGTTTGAGCTGATTTAAAGCATCAAGAACTTCAACCGTGTCACTTCCAAATCGGCTGATGCTCTTAGTCAAAATTATGTCCAAATCCTTTGAGTTACAGTCTAGAAGCATTCGAGAAAATTCTTTTCTCGGGGTACCAGCTTTCCCTGATGCGATATCAATGTAAGTATCCACTAGTAGCCACTTCGGATTGATGGAAATAAATCTTGTCATAGCTGAAATTTGAGCTGTCAGGCTATTTAACTGTTCAGTGCTGTTAGTACTGACGCGGCAGTAGATCCCAACTCGTTTCTCTCTTAATTGAGGTTTTGGTGGAATATACGTAATAATCTTCTTATCTGCCATTGGAAGACCTCCGGAAAAACGGGTGCGAAATGTTGCAGAATCTTTCTCATCTAAAGAGCTTCAACTCATCAAAGTACTCCCACAAATCATCCGAATACTCAGATTCAGCTATATAAGTAGCCCTTCGTTCTATATTTTTCAAAGCGCATGAAATGAAATGAACACTTCCTTTTTCATCGAAAGAACTATATAAATCAATCTGTTGCTTATTGTCCAAATAGCTATTAAGGAAATGCTTACTGACAAAATCATTCCAGCCACTGAAGGATTTGAAATACTCCCTGTCACGATCAGTGTAGCTGACTTCAGATTTTACTAACTGTAAAAAACGATCCATATAATCACTAACCGGTTTAATTGATTTATTCAATTTCCCTTTTGTCGTTCTACCGATATCCATTGGCAGGATCCAGAAGTTCGCCAGACAATGATATTGAGAGTGGTAGACCCTCAAATATTCGGGCCATTCTTCTTTTTCCGTTCGCAGACGACTGGATTTCCCCGCTCCTGGAGTACAATTCGCAATCGTGTTAAAGCTGTTCATTGTATCGCCAGCAAATTCGGAATTTCTGAGGGACCCTTTTTGCCCTAAGATGGGCTTGCCTTTTAAGATTTCTTTATAGATTATTTCATAAAAGCCTATTGCGAAGTCGGACATATCGGCATCTGCTGATGAATAATACTTCTGGCCGGATAGTACCTTATCATCTTCAATGAATACTTCCATTTGACGTTTGTCACAATCAATCGGCTTCAATAGGATATCTCGCATTTGGTCATTCTTTTTCACAACCTTATCGCCTTCCCTCCAAACTCGGTCTGAATACATGGTTTAAATTGCTTGATACTGTTTTCTCGACTGTTCAAATAAACCCAGGCTAATTTTATGTAAATTAACTATCAATTGTTGCTATTTTATTAATTTTCAATTTAATCGATTTACATCTATAAACAAACTATATACTTAGGGTGAAAATATTACATGGGGGATATGTGTACATGGTGTTAGTAAAAGTTGGTAAAAGTGTAAAGATCAGATTTTTGCAAATCAATTTGATAGGTTAGTTATTTTAAAGAAGGATGTGAGTTATTTAATGAAAACTTTCTCACTTTTTGTGTTATGTCTCTTGTTAGTTTTTTCTTCTTGCAATAACAAGCAGGATACAATTCAATCAACTGCAATCTCTGGTAATTCAAATGGAACATCTCAAATCACAACAACTCCTGATCAAGATGGATTGGCCGGGAAAACTACTATTAACCCTACTAATGGTGAAAGCACTTCCTCATCCTTGGAGAATACTCATCCTGTTTTTGATATTAAAGACTTTGATAAATTTCGTTTTGATGAAACATCACAAATTTTTAATTTTGATGTACAGTCTGCAGTGTCAATAATTGATGGGAGGAATTTGATTAGTTATCTGCTTGTAATAACTCCAAAAATTAATGAAAGAATTGAAAATATCGTGGTAACAGCATCACTAGATCCAAAATGGTCGGAAATACTAACAGATAAGAATAGAAACACTCTTTATTTTGGCACTAACAAAGATCAACCATTCAGTATGGAAAACGGCTCATCAACCGAAAAAGGGTTAATTAGTGATATTGGAAAATATTTGCAAGATGACATTGCCCCGGAAAAAGCAAAAGATTTTTTAAAGCTTCCAATTAAAATAGTAATTAAGTACAACAATAAAATTTCCTCCTTTACAATTAAACCGTCGAAAATATTATTCCTAGGAGCGGATGAAACTTAATGAAAAAAATTATATGTTTAACTTTGGTTTTTTTGTTTAGGGAATCGCTGATTAATTCCTTAATGATCTCATTCACGGTATAATTTAATCATCAAATAGTAGTGAGGTATCTTTATGAAGCAGCAAACATTCAGTGATATTGAATACGCTAATCGACGCCGAA
>JBASOB010000384.1:0-3308 GCA_049657865.1 Mobilitalea sp. | reverse complement strand
GAGTTTCTGGTGTAACTCCTGCACAACAGGAAGCATCCACGGTTATCTTTTGCTCCGGTAATGCAGCTTTTAATATAATTGCATTTGAACTTACACATATGTCAGTACATAGTCCTACTAATTCAATATCCGCTTCTGGATATGTTGTTTCGATATACTGAGACAGCAACGTCGAACCAAAAGTAGGTTTATTAATAATCATAGAATTAGATGCTTCAAGCAGGGAAGTGATTTCCCAGCCTTTTGTATTTATGATACAGTGTGTTACTGGCAGATTCTTGCCCTCCTGCGTCTCTAAGTAATTCTCTTGGTGCGAATCTCTGGTAAATATAACTGGGTACCCAAGCTTGCGATATTCTAAAATCTTCTTCTGCACGCTCGAAACTATTCCGACTGCTTCCTTGGTTCCGAGGGTTCCGTCTATGAAATCATTCTGCATATCAACTACGACTAACACTTTCATAAATAGCCTCCTTCTCCCGCAACTATATTTCTTATTTTTGTAAAGTCGGTTCACCTATCTTACCATGTTTATAATATAAATATCCGAGTATGCATACAAAAACACAAAAAAGAACAAAGAATAATACATACACAGGATTTGAGATAAAGCCACCTATAAATATGATAGAAGAACCTAGTATTCCGAATACCGGGCAGATAATCCCTTTAAATTTACTTATAACAATGTTATCTTTTTTCATTTTGATTACTTTAGCATATAAAATAATATAGCATGCATAACTGAACACAATTGAAATTTCACTAATATCGCCACCAACAATTGCTTCTGTTTTTTGAGAAATATAATGGATTACCATCCATATAACAGAAAGAACAAAGGAAACAAGACAGGATTTAATTGATAGCTGGACTCTTGCATGAATTACATCTATTTGTCTTGCAAAAGGTATCATGTTTTTACTTGCAAGAGCCTGTGGCATTCTTAGGCTTCCGAGAACAATTCCATTTAGGACACCCACTACAGAGATAAGGATGAAGGTTAAAATGATTTTTGAGCCATTCTTTCCAAGTAACAGTTCACCCACTTTATCAACCGCAGCATTTCCATAGGTTAGAATGTATTCTGCTCCAAGCATTTTATTAAATCCGATGAAATAGGAAACATATACAATCAGTACAATAATCGGTCCGATAATAAGTGCAAGCGTCATATTTTTCTTAGGATTCTTAACCTCATTCGTAATACTGGTTGCAATAATCCAACCATCATAAGAAAATGCAATTGGTGCAAGTGCCGCCATCCATCCCCATCCAACATTAGTAGTCGAAACGACCTCAACTCCCTGTTCAATCAGTGGATAAGGTGCACTCCAGAAAAAGCTGACAAGTGCTATTCCAAGTAGTGGAATTAATTTTATTAAGGTTGATGCGTTTTGTAAATATCCACCTAGTTTTACCGATAATATATTGATTGCATAAATCATCACCATGTATCCGAGCCCGATGATAACTTGCATCTCCAAAGTATTATCTAAACCGAATAGTAAGCAGGTATAAATACCGGCAACCCAAGCTACCACTACAATCAAGGTCGGATAATATACAAATGTCTGAAACCATCCAAAACCACAGGCTATCTTCTTAGATATAAAATCTTCATAATATCCAACAAATCCACCATTTTTTTCTGTTCGGATCGATAATTCAGTAAGAGTAAGACTGCCAAAGATGATTCCAAAGGCACCGATACAGAATACTAATACTCCCAGTCCAATACTCCCTCCGGTATATCCAAGTACATCATCGCACTTGAAGAAGATACCGGTACCGATTACAATTCCAATAATCATCGTAGTTGCTGTAGCTAATCCATAATGTTCTTTTTGAAGTTGATTCCTATCCTTCATTCTTTACGCCTCAATCTAATATTATTTGGTGTTATGATTGCTACAATTTTGCGTACAATACAACTTGTATATTATACTACAGAACATACTCATTATCTACAAAAAAAAGACGCAAATAAAGCGAAAATAGCAAATAAGAATATTTATCTGCTTTTTCCGCCTTATTATATATCATGATTTATTTAATGCGCTTCCCAAAACACCAGCCTTGGTAAGCAACACCTACCAACATAAAAATAATGGACACGATGCACATGGGTATTGCAACCGAATCACCTATTGTAACAAATCGTTTTGCTATAAAATAAACCGCGAAGATCATAAGTCCAATAGGTAAACATAATTTCAATAAATATTTTTTCATATGCCACCTCACATTTTATGATTATAATAGGTAAATGCTATTACATAAGTAAGTAAAAATACACTAAGTACAATTAATAGTACAACCACTAAAACCGGATAGAACAATCCACCAACAAAAGCAACTAGATAGAGCGCTGCAATCAGTGCATATGCTGAAACATTAAATGCCTTATCCCTGATTTCCTTAATTCTTTCATCCGAATTATTTAATCGACTTGCTTTCAGCCTCTCCTCACTGCGTAGTAATATCCTGTTTTTTATCATAATTGCAAGGCTTGCAAAGAAAAGTCCTGTTCCTGTTCCTGTGTACACTCCTAACATACGCTCATTAATTACTACATTTCCATAAAATTCTGCAACAAATCCTGCACTTGCCGTAATTGCTCCAAATATCATAACAACGATTAAAATAATGATTCTCTTTTTAATTACTACTCTGTACTCTTCATTGTTTTTTGCTGATGTAACACATAAAATACCTTTCATATATCTTCCTCCTGATTAAAAATAAATATTTCTTCAATTGATACCTCAAAAAACTGTGCAATCTTGTGTGCCAAAATCAGGGAAGCATTATACTTTCCATTTTCCAGCGAAATAATTGTCTGCCTTGTTACATTGACAGCATCTGCAAGTTCATTCTGCGTTATTTTCTTCTCTTTCCTAAGTTCCTGAATTCTGGTCTGCAAATAATCACTACCTTTCCTTCGTATCTATGCTTTGATTTGTAATGCATATGCCTTGATTTATTGTATAGCTCGCTTTACATTAATAGTATAGTATGCTTTACATCAAATGTCAAGCATACTATACATTTTTTTAAATATATTTGAATTAATTAAAAAATTCCTTACTCAACTGTTCACAATAGAGTAAGGAACTATATGTTTTTTCATGTCGTGGATTAATATCATTTCTGCTTCTTATAGTCTTCCCTTTGCACTTAACATGCTTCTGGAATTACTATGATAGATACTTCTAAGTAATATTTGTAGAATTTTATAATTGTCAAAAGGAAGCAAAATAAATCCGTCTGCCTCACACTGGAAGGCTTCTAATGTATCCGTTTCA
>JBASOB010000383.1:0-1559 GCA_049657865.1 Mobilitalea sp. | reverse complement strand
CGTATAACAGTGTGAAGAAGAAACGTCTTCACGCGAAAGAACTACGAAACTCGCACAGTGGTGCTCGTTCCTTGTTCTTCCAGGTATTTAAACTGATGGAGAACAGAACAGATTTGGCTTGATTTGCTAATTGAGTAGTGATGTGTAGTTCATAGAATAGATAAGATTAATAAAATACGCTATCTGGATTTTAAGTAAAAATTACTTACTTTGAAATCTAGATAGCGTATTTTTATATAACTTAAATTGCATTATGGTAACAGAATCAATAAATTACTTATTACAAAATAGTATGAGCTTTTTTATTTATTCTAAATCATATTATTTTTTCTCATCCAATGAATGCCATTCCCAGTCGCGAACTTCTGGGAGGTCCATACCATATTCTGAGATATATTGTTTGTGTTCTACAAGCGTATCACGCATCTTTTGAAGAAGATAAGCTCCTTTATTACCTAGCTGTGGAAGATTGTTGATTACGGACTGTACCAAATGGTAACGGTCAATCTTATTCTGAACTCTCATATCAAAAGGAGTGGTAATGGTTCCTTCCTCCTGATAACCGAATACATGCATCTTTCGGTTGGTCCGGTAATAGGTCAGCTCATGGATCATCGTTGGATAGCCATGGAAAGCGAAGATGATAGGTTTATCTTTTGTAAATAGTGCATCATAATCAGTATCGGTCAGTCCGTGCGGATGTTTCGATTTGGACTCGAGCTTCATTAAATCCACGACATTGATAAACCTGATTTTAATACTGGGGAGATTGTCACGCAGTATGGTAACTGCAGCTAAGGCTTCCATCGTTGGTGTATCACCGCAGCAGGCAATGACAACATCTGGTTCTTCGTTCTGATCATTACTTGCCCAGTCCCAGATTCCGACACCCTGGGTACAATGTTTTATTGCCTGTTCCATTGTCAGCCACTGAGGTCTTGGGTGTTTGGAGGTTACTAATACATTGACATAATCCTTGCTTCTGATGCAGTGATCAAAAGAGGAGAGAAGACAATTTGCATCTGGTGGCAGGTAAATTCGAACCACGTCTGCCTTTTTATTGGAAATATGATCTAGGAAGCCGGGATCCTGATGAGTAAAACCATTATGATCCTGCTGCCATACATTTGAAGTAAGAATGAGATTCAGTGAGGAAATGCTCTGTCTCCAAGCAAGTTCGGAGGAAACCTTCAACCATTTGGCATGTTGAGCCGCCATCGAGTCAACAATACGGATAAAAGCTTCATAACTGGAGAAGAAGCCATGACGTCCGGTTAAGAGATACCCTTCCAGCCAGCCTTCACACATATGCTCACTTAACATGGAATCCATGATACGTCCATCATTTGATAGAAATTCATCATTGTCGTATTGCTCGGCGTTCCAGTCGCGATTGACTTCTTCAAATACTTTGTTCAGTCGATTCGACATCGTTTCATCCGGTGCAAAAATTCTGAAATTACGAGATTCTTTATTGAGTTTAAAGATATCTCTGACAAAACCACCTAGTTCCATCATATCCTGTGCTGAATTTACACCGGGAGCAGGAACATCTACAG
>JBASOB010000382.1:0-2431 GCA_049657865.1 Mobilitalea sp. | reverse complement strand
TGAGGAAGTGAATTCTATGATAACAAGAAAAGAGATTGCACAGAGGGCTGGAGTATCCGTGTCTGTTGTGTCTAGAGCACTGAATAACAGCGGTTACGTAAGGGAAGATAAGCGGGAGGAAATCCTGCGTGTTGCGGAGGAACTTGGTTATCGGCCTAATCCTGTTGCAATGTCGTTACAGAAACGTAGAACGAAACAAATCCTGTTTTACTGTAAGGATTTGAATAACGCGTTTAACATAGAAATGTATCAGGGCATGTTAGAAGAAGCAGAAAAATATGGATATATGGTAGTAATGCATGGAAAGTTAAATTTTAATATTGTCAGGGATATGATGATAGATGGTCTTATTCTTCCAAACCAACCGATTACTGCAATCTACCTTGATGAAATAGGGAATAATTATCATCTTCCGGTTGTTACAGCCTCTTATGGGGATGACATCTATTTATCGAAAGCAGTTCCCCTAATAGAATGTGACTTATTACAGGGCGCTAAAGATGCACTGCAATATCTTTGGGACAAAGGTCACCGTAAAATTGCAATGGTTACCCCTTATGATTTAATTACCCATAATTCAAGGACAATAGCTTGGAAAGAATTTATGAAACCTGTGTTAAAGGACAGAATGGAAGATTATTTTCTGGGAATCAGCAGAGGGGGATTACACAATGATCAAAGAATCAATCAGTTTACTGAAGAGCAAAGCAGAGAATTTAGATATCATCAAGATAGTTTTTATGAAAAAGGGATGTTAGCTGGAGATATTTTTTCGGAACGTAAAATGGATGCGACTGCAGTACTTTGTTTTAATGATGAAATGGCAATGGGATTTGCTAAACGAATTAAACATTTTGGATATCGAATACCAGAGGATATTTCACTGATGGGGTTTGACGGAGTTGTAACAGGAAGATATATGGAACCTGTATTGACGACGATGGCATTACATCCAGCGGTAATGGGCGCTAAATGTGTTCAGGTTATGATGTCCGTTCTGCAAGGCAATAAATATAAATATGTAACACATATTCCTACCAAGATATTAGAAGGTGAAAGTGTCAAGGATTTACGTGTACGTTAAAAGTGAAGTGCAAGTATAAAAGATTTACATACACAAGCAAATATGATTTAAATATTTCAATTATTATGAATTACATAAAACTGATCTTCAAATATCAGTTTTAGTAAAATATAAGGAGGTATTTTTATGAAAAAGACATTGGTAACACGTATGCTTTCTGTCGGTTTAGTAATTACCATGGCAGGAACGATGTTGGTTGGCTGTGGTAGTGATACGGGAAGTTCAGCTGGCACAACAACAACTGCAGAACAAGGTGCAGAGATTGCAACAGCAGTTGAATCGAATGCTTCAGAAATTTCCGGTTCCATTGATGTAGGGGGATGGCCTTCCGGTGATGATGCTTTTGAAGCTGCATTAGCTGGATTCAATGAAAAGTACCCTAATGTCGAAGTGGAGTTAGTATTTACCGATACTACTTCTCATCATCAGGCATTACAAAGCTCCTTAGTAGCAGGTTCCGGTGCTCCTGACGTAGCGATGGTAGAAGGTGCTTACATATCCCAGTACAAAGACAGCACAGCACTCTGTGATCTTTATACACTAGGAGCTGCAGATTTAAAAGATGATTTTGTAGAGTTCAAATGGAACCAAGCAATTTCTTCTGATGGTAAGAGAATGGTTGCAATTCCTTGGGATCTTGGACCTACCCTTTATTATTATCGTACTGATGTATTTGAAGAAGTCGGACTACCTACCGATCCGGATGAAGTAGCAGAATTAATGAGTACTTGGGGGGGTGTGTTACAGGTTGCTGAGGCTGTATCGATTCCAGGAGAAAGATGGTTCTTACCATCAGCAGCTTATCCTTATCAATGGATGTTTATCAACAGAGATTACTATGATGAATCTTTGAACTTGAAGCTTGTTAGAGATGGCGATTTAGAATGTCTGAATGCTTGTCTTGATATCCGAAAGAATGGCTGGGATATGAACGTTGATATGTGGAGCGGTGAAGCATATGCTGCATACGCTGCCGGTACTTGTGTATCTGTAGCAGCAGGTTCTTGGTTCTCGGGTTTCCTTAAAACAGATATTGATCCAGAAGGTGTCGGCCACTGGGGTGCTACTACACTTCCTGGCGGAATGCCTGCAACTAACTGGGGTGGATCTTACCTAGTAATTCCAGAACAGTCCGAGAACAAAGAAGCTGCATGGGCTTTCGTTAAATATATGTTAGCTTCTTCCGAAGGTCAGAATACAATGTTTGAAGCAGTTGACTATTTCCCAGCATACATTCCTGCATGGACAGCTGCACCGGATTTATATACCTCTGCTGATGAATTCTTTGGTGGTCAGTCTCCGAATGCGATTGCTACTAAGATTGCTGCAGAAGTACCGGTTGTATAC
>JBASOB010000381.1:0-4077 GCA_049657865.1 Mobilitalea sp. | reverse complement strand
CCGCTAAAAAAATAGAATTATCAGATGTGACATTTATCGCTGGAATCATACGCGGTGAAAATAATACAGCAACGATATATACAGGTTTAAGCGATTCACAAGTTGGCAGTGTACGGATAAAAGATCCTTTCAGCGAGTGGGAGAATAGAATGGAGAATTAACAGATGAAAACAGCAGTAGCTAAGAAAAAAGATAAGAAAAAATCAATTGGGTATGAGTTGTTGAAGAATAAAGGTCTCTATATGATGACAGTACCCGGTATCATATATTTCCTGATTTTTAGTTATTTACCTCTAGTCGGTATCTACTATGCCTTTGTTGATTATCGACCGATGGCAGGTATCTATGGACTAAAAAGCGCATTCATCGGCCTTGAAAATTTCAAATACTTTTTTGCTTCGGGAAGCTGGATTAAAATAACACTAAATACATTAGGACTGAATGCTCTGTTTATTTCAACCGGATTGATAGTTCAGTTAATTATGGCAATACTTTTAAATGAAGTTATGAACAAGCCTTTCCGAAAGATATCACAGACATTTATGTTTTTACCTAATTTCTTATCTTGGACAGTTATTTCCGTCTTTGCGTTAGCCTTATTTGGCACAGATGATGGAATCATTAATAAACTTATTGTATCCATGGGTTTTGATAAAATACCGTTCTACCAGACCGCTGGGGTTTGGCCGGCAATATTAGTCATACTGAAATTATGGAAGGGTGTCGGATTCGGAACCGTTATTTATCTGGCAGCCATCTCAGGTATTGGACAAGAGATGTATGAGGCAGCCAGGGTGGATGGTGCAAACAGAGTTCAGCAGATATTCTATCTGACTCTGCCTATACTAAAAGCAACAACGGTTGTCCTTCTAATATTATCTGTTGGCAGTATCTTTGTCGGTGACTTTGGAATGATTTATGCATTACTTGGTGATAATCCATTACTTAGAAGTTCGACAGATGTTATAGATACTTTCGTATTTAGAGCGTTAAGAACGCAAAACGATGTAGGTATGTCTACTTCTGTCGGGTTGCTGCAGTCAGTGCTGGGTATTTTCTTTGCACTTGGTGCTAATTATATCTCTAGAAAAGTCGATGAAGAGACACGGGTATTTTAGGAGGGAAAGAAAATGAAAAAAAAGATGAGCGATCATGTCGTGGCGATTATTGCATATATCATAACCGGTATTTTCGCATTATTATGTTTATTACCGCTTTGGATGGCTTTAGTCTCCTCGTTTACTAATGAATCAACCCTGATAAGAGATGGATATTCTTTATGGATCAGAGATTTAGATTTCACATCATATAAACTAATCTTTACGGGGACAGCAACAATCTATAAAGCATATTTTATTACGATCAGCATGACGGTAGTAGGTACTGCATTTACTGTATTCTTCACAGCATTAACAGCATATCCCCTGTCAGTAACTGGAGTCAAATATGCAAGAAAAATTTCCTTTTATGTATATCTGACAATGCTGTTGAATGGCGGACTGGTTCCTAATTATATTCTGATTACAAGAGTATTACACATGAAAGATTCCTTCTGGGTACTTGTAATACCGGGAATGCTGACGGCATATAATATTTTCTTGATGACAAACTATTTTAAAACGATACCAAAATCATTGGCAGAATCCGCCAAACTGGATGGAGCTTCCGATTTTAAGATATTTATTCGTATTATATTACCTCTTTCAAAGCCTATTATTGCGACCATTACATTGTTCGCAGCAATGGGATATTGGAATGAATGGTACAAGGTACTGCTATATATTGAAAATCCCGACTTATATACTCTTCAGTTTTTAATTATGAAAATGCAAAGACAGCTCAGCTTCTTAAACTCAGAGCTTGGTGCAAAAGCGATGGAGGGTATGAAGAATCTGGTAATACCATCATTAGGTATGAGAATGGCAACAGCAATGCTGAGTATCGGGCCTATTGTTTTAATGTATCCGTTCCTTCAGAAACATTTTATGAAGGGAATTATGATGGGTTCGGTTAAAGAATAAAAGATGTATTTAGTTCAATTATTAATGATGTTTGCGCGCAAGTTGATAATTGATTTGGATAAAAGTACTGCTTGATTACGAAGTGAAAAGATGGAGGTAAGAACTTCAACATGAATTCAAGGGTAATATCGTGTTGAACTTCTTGCAGGTATGGAAAGAGATATTGTTAACAGGATTAAGATTATAAGCGAATTTGTGCTGAACATTGATAGAAGGAGAATGAAAATGAAAATTAAAAAATTTACCGCATTGTTTTTAACATTTGCAATGACTATGATTTTAACTGCAGGCTGCAGCAAGAAAGAGGAAGCGGTTGTAGATTCTAAATCAGGGAAAGACCCATATGAGATCGTTTTTGTACATCCCGGTGATGCAGCAACGGATATGGATGTCGTACTAAAGGAGTTCTACGCGCAGACACAGGACACTCTTAATGTTTCACTGAAATTTGTACAGGCTGGATGGGATGATGTAGGTCAAAAAGTAGCACTTAAGATTTCAGCAGGTGAAAAACTCGATTCTGCATTTTTAGCACAATGGTCTGTTCCAAGTATCTCGGAAGCAGCAAACAATGATCAGATTATAAGCCTTGATAAATATTTTAATAATGATGATTATCCAGGACTCAAAGCAGCTTTCGCGGAAGAATATCTGGAAACAAATAAGTTTTTAGGCTCCGACGGCGAATATCACATTTATGGAATTCCCTTCTCTAACTCCTATGGTTCCGGCGGATATGTATATTATCGAAAAGATTTAGCAGATAAATACGGTATTACGATTACGACTCCGGAAGACCTTGAACTCTACTATGATGCAATTCTTGCTAATGAGGCAGGTATGACACCACTCGCATTTTTAGGCTCACAGGATCAATTATTGGGTGCATTTTATGTAAATAACAATAATATTGTAAAGCATAATAATTCAAAAGAAGGATTAGTAGCAGGTCGTGTAATTATTAAAGATGATGGAACAGCATATGTTTCAAGAAGTTATGTTGCTGCGAATGATCCTGAATATATGAAATATTTAGATAAAAATGATAAAGCAGCTACCAATCCTTTCTGGGATTATGAAATAGCAACAAGATTTTATGATAAAGGATATATCAGTACAGATACACTTAATACAGTAGATGCACAGGCAGAATTCATGGCAGGAAGAGCAGCAAGCGTTGTTCGTGGAGCTGATGTATTTACGACAATTTCAAAACAATTTAAAGATGCTTTACCTGAGGCAGAACTTGGCTACTTAGCAGTGGATACTGTTATGACAGGTGAACCTCTCGGCCAGCAGGTAGCAACCTTACAGGCTTGGAACTTTGCTACGATTCCTGTTACTTGCGAAAATCCTGATCGTGTTATGGAATTCTATGATTGGGTTTTCTCCTCACAGGCAAATCATGATTTATTAGAATTAGGAGTAGAAGGCAAACATTGGACCGCAGTTGGCGATGATAAATATGACTTGATGACAAATCCGGATACAGGTAATGCTTATAATCTGGGTGGATATCTGATGACCTGGAACCCAACCATGTACAGAGTTTCTTCCACAATCCCCGAGGACGTGCTTAGTTATATTAAGAATAATTCCGATCAAGAATATTTTGTAAAAGATGTAACGGCAGGATTTAGTTTTGATAGTACCCCTGTTAAAACAGAATTAGCATTGATTAGTGACGTGGCATCAATTAAGTCAGCACTTGGAAATGGAATGATTAAAGATTATAAAGCAGAAGTTACAAAGGTTGATAAGTTGCTTCAAGAAGCTGGATGGGAAGCTTATGCTACTGAATATGAGAAACAGTTTAATGCATATTTAGTTGATCACCCATACGAAGGACAGTAATTAATTATAAAACATATGAATACTGGATGGAGAAGCGTTTTGCTTCTCCATCCAGTATAATATGGCATAGGAGGTTCCGATGAAATTAGTAGAACAAAGAGAATTATTTGAAAAAACGAAGCGGATTTATGAGAGCAGTAAACTGAAATTCATAGGTGTCGATGGATTTGATGTTTATAATTCATCAATACCATTTGATTGG
>JBASOB010000380.1:0-9836 GCA_049657865.1 Mobilitalea sp. | reverse complement strand
GGCTTGAACAAAGTGAAAGCCAGCGTCTTGAGGCGCTGGCCGGTAACAACCCCTTATAGGGGTAGAGCAAACCACCCGTTAGACGGGTGGTGCTGATTTTATAGGAACGCAGTTCCTTTTTACCTCTCAGGATATTTTATCTTAGTAGGTTTTATAGCTATTTTAGAATAAAGTACTGATTTATTGATACAATTAAATATATTTTAATATACATATAAAATACACTTGGTATTAAACACATTTAAAACCATGATATAAAAATGCAACAGAATTAAATACATTTAAATCTAATTTACTTTATCAGATAACTGTGTTATAGTCATATTAATATATAATGATTGGAGATGGGTTTATATATGGTGAAAAGAGAAATGTATTTGGAACGCATACGACCATTTTATAATTCGGAAATGGTAAAAGTAATCACAGGAATTAGACGTTGTGGCAAGTCAACTATTATGAGACAAATGATTCAAGAGTTAAATGTCAGGCAGATACCTGATAATAAAATTATATATATTAATTTTGAAGATTATAAATATCGGGATATATGCAATGCTGATTCTCTATATGAGCATGTTGAAAAAAGCATAAAGGAAGATGGAAAATACTATTTGTTTTTTGATGAAATTCAAAATGTCAATAAATTTGAATTGGTTATTAATTCACTTCGATCAACACATGATGTAAGTATTTTTATTACAGGATCAAATTCAAAGCTTTTATCTGGAGAACTGGCAACGCATTTAAGCGGTAGAACCATTTCATTTAGGGTCATGCCGTTTAATTTTAGGGAGTACTGTGAATGTCAGTCTGAAATGCAAAGAAATAGAACGAAGGAAGAACTGTTGGATGAATATATGAAGTGGGGTGGATTTCCACTGGTATGTAAGGAAGAAGAAGAAAGCAGTAAAGAAATTATTCTGTCAAATATTTATGATTCTGTTGTTTTGAAGGATATCGTAATGAGAAATAAAGTGGCATCGCCAGTAGCATTAGAAAAAATATTGGAGTATGTTGTTGCAAATTCCTCAACAACTATTTCAGGTAATGCAATTGCATCAACGCTTAGTGATGAAAATCAATCAGTTTCAGCACCTACCGTATATGATTATTTGAAGTACATTGTAGATGCCTGTATATGTGATAAGGTATCGAGATATGATATACGTGGAAAAAGGATATTGGCATATGAAGAAAAAACTTATGTTTGTGATTTGGGTTTTTTTCATATCAAGAAGAACCGGGTTAAGGACGAGTATAATTATATTGTAGAAACAATATGTTACAATGAGTTAATTGCGAGAGGGTATCAGGTTTATATAGGAAAGACACAGAAAGGAGAAGTCGACTTTATTGCCCGAAAGGGTGAGGAGAAATTTTATGTTCAGGCTGCCTATCTGTTAAGCGATGAACACGTAATAGAACGTGAATTTGGTGCATATGAGAACATTAGTGATAATTATCCGAAATATGTGATAACTTTGGATAGAGTGACTCTAGCACGAGATGGAATTATTCATAAGAATCTTATTGAGTTTCTGCTGGAGGCCTAGTAATGCGTATAATATCACTTGGGACGAATGAAAGTAGGTGAGACCATAGATCAATCATATAAAACTAGTGAAGTTGCTAAAATTGTTGGGGTTCATCCCAACACGGTAAGAATGTATGAAGAATTAAGACTGATACCAACGCCGGAACGTCGACAAAATGGATATAGAGTTTTTACAGAGCAGCATATTGATCAATTTATTTTGGCTCGAACTGCTTTTCGAATTGAGGTGCTCCAAAATGGATTGCGAAAGAAGATGATATTAGCAGTCAAACTATCTGCTGAAGGTAGATATGATGAGGCAATTGCTTATACAAAGGATTATATTAACTGTATTGAAACAGAAATTAAAAATGCAGACGAAGCAGTAGCAATTACGAACGAACTGCTGCAAGGAATAAGCCAAGAAAACAATATGTTGTTGAAACGAAGAGATGTTTCTGATCTGTTAGGTGTTACTATGGATACCCTTCGTAACTGGGAAACTAAGGGTATCCTCACAGTAAACAGAAAGGCAAATGGCTATCGTGTTTACACTGGAGAGGACGTTAGATGGCTAAAGATAATACGTTCTCTTAAGTGCTCCAACTATTCGCTGTCATCCATCCTACGTATGATGAACGCTTTATCGAAAAATGAAAATGCGGATATCAATCAGATACTTAACACGCCGAATCAAGATGAAGATATCATTTCGGTATGCGATAGGCTGATTGTATCCCTAAACGCTGCGAAAAAAATGCAGAGCAGATCATAATCATGCTTACTGAAATGAAAATAAAATATACGAACCCTCCACTATAACACCAGACTTCTGTTTGGTGTTATTATTTCTATATTAAACAAAAGGAGGTCAGTAAAATGGATGATGTGATTAAGGTGGAACATCTCTCAAAGGCGTATAAGGGATGTCTGGCGGTGGACGACTTAAGTATTACTGTAAAACGAGGTAAAATATTTGGGCTGCTTGGCGCTAATGGTGCCGGAAAAACTACGACGATTGAATGCATTTTGGGTACAAAGAAGGCAGATACCGGGATGGTTTCTGTATTGGGACTTGATCCAAAGAGAAACAGAAAAGAGCTTTTTGGGCAAGTGGGGGTACAATTTCAAGAGGCCAATTATCAGGAGAATATCAGAGTGGGTGAACTTTGTGAAGTAACTGCCTCTTTATACAGAAATCCTTCCGACTACAAAAAATTACTTTCAAAGTTTGGAATTGCAGATAAAAACAAAACCCTGGTGAAAGAACTTTCGGGAGGACAAAAACAGCGGTTGTTTATTATTCTTGCACTCATTCCCAATCCAAAAGTAGTTTTTTTGGATGAACTGACCACAGGACTTGATGCCAGAGCCAGACGGGACGTTTGGCAAATATTAAGTGAACTTAAAAAAGAAGGACTTTCTATTCTGTTATCTTCTCACTTCATGGATGAAGTGGAAGTGCTTTGCGATACCATTTGTATTTTGAAAAAGGGTAAAACCGTATTTTATGGCACGGTTGCCGAAGCAATGAATAAAAGTCCATTTGAGAAATTTGAGGATACCTATCTTTGGTATACAGATGAGGAGGCAACAGAATATGAAGGCTTATAAGATGATGCTGAAAACTGAATTAAAATTATCTTTGCGCGGCATGGACATGCTTATTTTCGCTTTGATTATGCCTATCATCGTGCTAATTGTGATTGGAATTATTTATGAAAATAAACCTGCCTTTGAAGGTGCGAACTACACCTTCTTAGAGCAGTCTTTTGGTGCAATCGCTTCGATTGCAATTTGTGCAGGTGGTGTAATGGGGCTGCCGCTGGTTGTTTCTGACTATCGAAGCAAGCTGATTCTTAAAAGACTTAAAGTAACCCCTGTGAACCCAATTGTAATTTTATTGGTGCAAGTAAGTATATATGCACTATACGCTTTGGTTTCTCTCATTACGGTGTTCCTTGTTGCTACTCTGTTTATGGGATACGAAATGCAGGGGAATATTTTTTGGTTTATTCTTGGGTGGCTTTTAGTAATGGTATCTATGTTTAGCATTGGTATGATGGTAGGTGGAATAGCGAAAAATTCGAAAATTGCAGGAATTATCGCGAGTGCCTTATACTTTCCAATGCTGATATTTTCTGGTGCAACGCTGCCATATGAAGTAATGCCACCAGTGATGCAAAAAGTGGTTGATCTACTGCCGCTTACACAAAGTATTAAAATTTTAAAATCAGCTGCACTTGGTTTGCCGCTTGAAAATATGATATTACCTATCCTGGCGATAACAGTACTTGCCTTTGCTTGCACATTTATTGCAATTAAGTTTTTTAAGTGGGAATAGGAAAGAACATTTAAGGTAACTAAAACATTTATTATGATTTTATAAAAGCCAGCAAACAAGTTGAACTGTCCCCCCTGATAATTAGACATGGAACGGTTCAATGTTTGCTGGCTTTTCTTTATCATACTTATATTAAAGCAATTTAATCAGTGATTCTAATTCCACAGATAAAACAGTTGCAAGTTCAAAATCATTACCAAGTAAAGCAGATGCTATTTTCGATTCTACTTCCTTTTTCTTCTGCTCGATTTCTAAGTAGTCTCTATCGAAATGTTTCGCATAAATGGTCTTTCTGAATTTACGCATGCTCATTTTACGGATCGTCTTATCTTCAATGATTAAAACATAATCCATACAGTTTACGATAGAATAGAAATCATGAGAAATCATTAGAATGGCACCGTTATAGTCTGATATGGCTTTTTCCAGCGCGATTTGCGAATAAGTGTCCAGATGACTAGTCGGTTCATCAAGAAGCAGCATATTTGCATTGCTGGCAGCAACTTTTGCCAGCTGAAGGATATTCTTTTCTCCGCCTGATAACGATCCTATCTTTTGGTTCATAATCTCTTCTTCAAAACCATATCCCAAAAGATACGATTGGATCTCCTGATTCGTCTTAAATCCTGCATCGAAGAATTCGTTAAGGATAGTGTTGGACTCGTTCAGCATCTCGCCTTGTACCTGAGATAAGAAGGACAGTTCGATATCTTTGTTTATCTCAATGGAGGTATGATCATTTTTAAAGAGTTCCCGAAGCAGAGTCGTCTTTCCGGTACCGTTGGAGCCGATTAGGGCGACTTTGTCGGTGGACTTAATCTCGAAGTTCACATGTTCTAAAAGCAGCTCGTCAAAAGCAGCACTGTAGTCAGTAACTTTGATCGCAACCGCATCTTTAAGTCCCTTATTCGTTGTTAAACTGATTTCCGGTTGATGAATCGTTACAAAAGGCATCTTGATTCTGCGGGCTTCCAGTCTTTCCTGAATTTTAACTCGGGCATTCAGAGATTTTCCTCTGGAAGCTTCTGTAAAACAAGTTGCGATAGCTCTTAGCTTGTCAATTAAAATCTCATTTCTCTCGATTTCTTCTGTATCGGCAATTGCAAGCTCCTGCAACTCGATTTTGCTTTGCAGTAAGGAGAAGTTATAATCGATATATCTTCCGTTGAATTCCTGCAGCTCCATATTCTCTAAGTGAACTATTTTATTGAAACAATGATTCAATAAATATCTGTTATGTGTAATAATCAGCATGATTCCTTTATGGGAATTGATCAGATCTTTCAAAGCATTCAGGTTGTTAAAATCTAAAAATACATCCGGTTCATCCATAATCATTAAATCAGGAACAGATAGCATTTCTTTAATCACCTGAATTAGTTTAAATTCGCCACCGCTAAGCTTGGATACCGATTGATCCTCCAGCTTGATTAGGTTTGCGAGATTCAGCTTCTTCCGGATGTTGCTTTCGAAATCCTCACCGCCAATTGCATTAAAGGCATCGAGTGCCAATTGATATTTCTCAAGTAAGGGATCAAGATCGGAAGCGGTTTCCATCTCGGTACAGATCGATGCGATTTCCTTCTGCAGTTTAATAAATGTTTCTCCTATAAATTCGAAAACGGTAATCTCTGATGACTGGTCTAACTTTGAAAACTGGCTTACATATCCGAATCTGCAATCGGGGTCTATCTCTAATGTTCCGTCGAACATATATCTTTCGGGATCCATAATGATATCGACCAAAGTACTTTTTCCGCTGCCGCTGGTTCCTATAAAGGCACAGTGCTGCCCCTCCTCTAAGGTAAATGAAATATTATTATATAGATCCTTTTGTGGAAATGAGTAGGATAAGTTCTCGATTTTAATCATTTTATTTCTCCATTCTTTATCACTAAAAAAGAGCCTACAAAAATAAGCTCTTCAACGTATCATCTTCTCAATCGTAAATTTGCAATTGATTTTCATATTGTAAAGACATTCTTTTAAGTTTACCTTAGGTATCATAACACTTTTTACGAATAACTTCAATCATTTCATTCATCCTATCAAAATATTAGAACATTGGATTTACAGGCTGTTATAACAGTCACCTGTCAAGACGATTGACAGCCGGTTATATCAGTATTACAATATCAATATATGAATACTGATAAGATGGGAGTATCCCAATGAAGGAATATAATAAAAATGTAATCACAACGCAGGCGCTGCGAAGAATGCCGTATTACATTCAGCAGCTAAAAGTGCTGCTAAGTGAAAATGTAGAAATAGTAGCAGCGCCTAAGATTGCTGAACTCCTTAAACTCAATGAGGTACAGGTGCGTAAGGATTTTGCGGCAGTAAGTTCGACTAAGGGAAAGCCGAAATCTGGATTCCCGGTCAAAGAATTAATTGCAAATATGGAGACACTGCTGGGGTACCATAATACAGATGAAGCTGTCATCGTGGGAGCGGGGTCTATCGCGCATGCTATATTAGCATATGATGGGATTAAGGCATATGGAGTTAGGATTGTTGCTGCTTTTGATGTGAACCCGGCTTATATTGGAACGGAAATTAGTGGGGTCAAAGTATTGTCTGCTGAGAAAATCAGTGATTTATGCCGGCGTATGAAGATTCATATCGGTATTATTACAGTGCCGGCAGAACAGGCACAAGTGGTATGCGATCAGCTCATAGCAGGTGGAGTACTTGCAATCTGGAATTTTGCACCGATTCACCTCTCGGTTCCGGAGGATATTATCGTGCAGAATGAAAACCTTGCCGCTTCTCTTGCTGTGTTATCCAAACATCTAAGGGAAGCTATGATAAGAAATGAGGAAGCTGAATGAACACAAAGCATCTAAAATATGTAATTGAAATCGAAAGAACCTGCTCGATATCACAGGCAGCTGAGAATCTGTTTATGGGACAGCCGAGCTTAAGCAAGGCAGTCAAAGAACTGGAAGAGTCGCTTGGATATACGATTTTCGAACGTACTTCAAAGGGAGTAACTCCGACACAGAAGGGAATTGAATTTTTATCCTATGCGAGGAATGTCCTTCTTGAGGTCGAAAAGATGGAGGCACTATCGGAGTCTGACAATACGAATACTCAAAATTTTAGTATATCGATCCCTAGAGGCAGCTATATTACGGACGCCATCACGCGTTTGATTTCTGAAATGGATCAAAGCAAAGGAATTCATGTGAATGTACATGAAACTAATTCGATTCAGGTGATTAATAATATCGCAGATGGACCTTATCATATTGGTATAATTCGCTATCAGATCGAGTATGAAAATTATTATATTGATTATCTTTCTGAAAAACAGCTTAGTTATGAACCCGTATGGGAATTTGAACTTCTTGTATTAATGTCCGAAAATCATCCTCTTGCACAAAGTGATAGAGTAGATTGCAAAGAGCTTAGTGAATATACGGAGATCATATATTCTGATACTACAATTCCTTACTTGATGCAAGGTAATATGAATAGAACAAATAAAAATGCAAAAAATTCAAAACATATCTATATTTATGACTGGTGCAGCCAATATGATATTTTGAATTTTATACCGACTACTTACATGTGGGTTTCCGCTGTTCCTGAGAAATGGCTGAACAGGTATAACCTAGTACAAAGGAAATGTAAGGTTTCAGGCCATAGATACAAAGATATGTTTATATATTCAAAAGATCACAAATTCACAGATCTTGAGAGAACATTTATTGATAAATTATCAGAAGCTAAGAATGAGGTATCTTTTAAGGATTATAGATGAAAAGAAACAGAAACGTGCTCGCTCCAATCTATACTGATACTTACAGAGGATATTGATTTGTTAAAAATCAATATCCTCTACTTTTATATAAAATCAATATCCTCTACTTTATGGATTTTCGTAAGAAATGTGCAAAATGATGTTTCGGGGTATGTCGATAATTGAATATCGATATTCTTTAATGATTTGCAGAATAGACAAAAAAAGCACTGCATAGATGGTTGCTTGGAAGGTATCGTAAAATTGTGGGCAAATTTTATAATTTATTATATCGATAATGGAATACCGATAATAAAAATATGCATTTCACATAGCATGACAAGATTGTTAAAATATAAACAATCAAGAAAGCAAAACATCAAATACTTAGATATAGTACCGTGTATATCACGGATACAATAACAAAACAACTTAAGGAGGAAAATAAAATGGCAAGATTTACAGTACCAAGAGATATTTATCATGGCAAAGATTCACTGGAGGCATTAAAGACATTAACAGGCAAAAAAGCAATTGTAGTAGTAGGCGGCGGAAGCATGAAACGTTTCGGTTTTTTGGATAAGGTTGTGGAATATCTAGAGGTGGCAGGAATGGAAGTTCAATTATTTGAAGGTGTAGAGCCGGATCCTTCTGTTGAGACTGTTATGAAAGGTGCCGAAGCAATGCGCAAGTTCCAACCGGACTGGATTGTATCCATCGGAGGAGGTTCACCAATTGATGCTGCGAAAGCAATGTGGGCATTCTATGAGTACCCGGAGACTACCTTTGAGGATCTTTGCATTCCATTTAACTTCCCGACGCTTCGTACGAAAGCAAAGTTCTGTGCCATTCCATCTACTTCAGGAACAGCAACAGAAGTAACGGCATTTGCAGTAATCACTGATTATGAGAAAGGTATTAAATATCCTTTGGCTGATTTTAATATAACGCCGGACATTGCAATTGTTGACCCGTCACTAGCTGAAACAATGCCAAAGAAGCTAACGGCACATACCGGAATGGATGCGATGACTCATGCAATTGAAGCATATGTGTCTACCTTACATAGCGACTATACCGATCCGCTTGCACTTCATGCGATTAAGATGGTAAATGAATATCTGGAAAAATCTTATCATGGAGACACGGAAGCACGCGCCAGCATGCATAATGCACAGTGCCTTGCAGGAATGGCATTCTCTAATGCGCTTCTTGGTATTGTACACTCGATGGCTCATAAGACAGGTGCTGCTTATAGCGGTGGACATATTGTTCATGGCTGCGCCAACGCAATGTATCTTCCTAAGGTTATAAAATATAATTCCAAGAATGCAGAAGCTGCAAAAAGGTATGCAGAGATTGCTTCCTTTATGGGGCTAGAAGCAAGTGCAGATGCATTGATAAAGCGTATTAAAGAAATGAATCAAGCTTTTGATATCCCTTCCTGTATCAAGGACTATGAAGGTGGAATAATTGACGAGAAAGAATTCTTAAAGAAGCTTCCTGCAGTAGCAGAACTTGCAGTCGGTGATGCATGTACGGGATCAAATCCAAGAGAGATTACTCCGGAAATAATGGAAAAATTATTATATTGCTGCTATTATGACACGGAAGTTAATTTTTAAGTAGTAATCATTCAAGATGAAAAGCCTGATTGTATAATTTATAATATATGAAAAAGCTGCAGCACAGGAAACAAAAAACAAAAGAACACCCCTTTGATAGAATTAATATACCAATCCCTAAGTTAGATTTTGGTCTGACTTTAGAGGAGGATATATAAATCCAATCAAAGGGGGTGTTCTTTTTGCAGTCATGAAATAGGGATAAGACAAAATTACGTTTATTCCTCAGAAACCACAGTAACGAATGCGATACCATAGCGCAGAAACATTTCAATCGTCTGAGCGGTTATCATTTCTCCGCTGATGGAGATAGGAACAGCCGGTGGACAGGAAACGGTAGGAGAACTACAGATCCGTCCTTCTGCGAGTTTAACAGGGACCAGCTCGTGCTTTGAGAAAACAGCCTGCCGGATGGACATAACCGGTTCCATCTGCAATAAATTGATGGATAACTGAGAGTTGTCATGTTTCTGAGGCGACAAGGCACAACAGACATCGCTCACCCTGATAAAATCCTTTTCGTCATTCTCGGGGGTGAACATCAGAACCACATAGTCGGTATCGGCATATTCACACTCAACA
>JBASOB010000379.1:0-2334 GCA_049657865.1 Mobilitalea sp. | reverse complement strand
ATTCATGGGTGTTGAGACCCCATCATAGTTATGTGTTCCGGGAATCCAGGAGAAACATTACAGAAATTGGTTTGAATAATTCATCCGCTAAAATAGCACCAAAAGATTCGGTATTAATTGCACTAGCAGGACAAGGAAAGACCAGGGGAACAGCAGCGTTTCTAGCTTACCCAATGGCATTAAACCAATCCTTAGCTGCATTAGTCCCATCAGATAAAACGGATCCCAAGTTCTTATACTACTTATTTGAAAATATGTATGTTGATTTAAGAGAGCATTCATCAGGTGATGGTGGACGTGGTGGATTAAATAAGACGCTAATAAAAAATATAAATATACGACTTCCGAGGGAAATAAAAGAGCAACATGCAATTGCCGAAGTTCTGACAGCAATGGACGAAGAAATAGAATCTCTCGAAATAGAAAAAGAAAAAATGATGCAAATTAAAGAAGGTGCAATGGACGACCTCTTAACAGGCCGTGTGCGTCTTAAAGTATGAGGAGGTAAAGGCTATGTCTGTTGATTTAGAAAGAAAATTGCAAAACAAGGTCCTTCACTGGTTAATAGATAAAGAGGAAGACGGTGGTCTTGGTTATACGTATCTCGGAAATCTAGAGGATCAGAATAACAAACCTATCAGAGAAGATTTGCTGAATAAGAATCTTGAAAAACGAGGTTATACGAAAGACCAGATTTCCAAAGCTGTAACTGAGCTTGTTTCAAAAGCAAGTAATCAAGTAGATAGTCTTTACCAAATCAATAAAGAAGTCTATTCCCTACTCCGCTATGGCAAGCAAGGTGTTAAAGATGAAAATAAGAATCGTCAAACAGTCCATTTTATCGACTGGAACAATGTCGAGAACAATGATTTTTATGCTGCCGAAGAAGTAAGTGTTCTTTGCTTTAATCAAATAGAAAGAAAACGCCCTGATGTTGTGCTGTATATAAACGGCATTGCTCTTGGCATATTTGAGTTAAAGCGTTCATGTGTGAGTATTGGTGAGGGAATTCGTCAGAATCTCACAAACCAAAAAAAAGAGTATATTCAGAACTTCTTTAGTACTACGCAGTTTCTCTTTGCTGGTAACGAAGCTGAAGGGCTGAAGTATGGAACAATCGAAACTCCTGAAAAGTATTATTTAAACTGGAAAGAAGATATTAAAGCTAGTGATGAACTTTCAACGACTGTTAAAGGTATTCAATCTAGAGAACGAAATAAACTAAGAGATGGTGTAATTTCTCTTTGTCATAAAGAGAGGTTTCTTTCACTGATCCACGACTTTATTATTTTTGATGCAGGAGTGAAGAAAGTTGCAAGGCATAATCAGTATTTTGCTAATATTGCAGCTAGGAAAAAGATTCTCGCAGGCGAAGGCGGCATAATCTGGAACACACAAGGTTCAGGTAAATCCTTAATTATGGTTTGGCTTACAAAGTGGATTATTGAGAACGTAGCAGATAGCCGAGTGGTAATCATCACCGACCGAGATGAGCTTGATGACCAAATTGAAAGCCTGTTTATTGATGTAAATGAAAAAGTACGAAGAACAAAAAGCAGTGCTGATTTAAGAGAGATTCTGAATAAAAATGATGATTCTATTATCTGCTCTTTGATTCATAAATACGGACATAATGCAGGTAAACAATCTGACGTGGATCAATATCGTAAAGAACTGATAAAAGACCTCCCTGCTGACTTTAAAGCAAAAGGGAATATTATAGCTTTTATTGACGAGTGCCATCGTACTAACTCGGGAAAATTGCACGAGGCTGTTAAAGTACTGATGCCTGAAGCGTTACTTATTGGTTTTACAGGTACTCCACTGCTTAAAAAAGATAAAGCGACCAGTCTTGAGACTTTTGGACCTTACATCCATACTTATAAATTTGATGAAGGTGTTCAAGATGGTGTTGTTCTTGATTTACGTTATGAAGCAAGAGATGTTGACCAAGACTTATCTAGTAAAGACAAGGTCGATTTATGGTTTGATAATAAAACTTTGGGTCTTACAGATAGAGCAAAAATACAGCTGAAACAAAGTTGGACATCAATCAACAAATTATATAGTTCAAAACAAAGACTTGAGAAAATAGCTAGCGATATCATTTTCGACATGAATTTAAAACCTCGTCTGAAAAATGAGCGTGGTACAGCCATGCTTGTGGCAAATAGTATATACGAGGCTTGCAGATACTGGGATATTTTTACTAGCAACGGCTTTAACAAATGTGCTGTTGTAACTTCCTTTGAGCCTTCAACCGCGAGTGTTAGAACAGCTACGAGTGATTTAAGTCAAGAGGGCGAAGAAGAATATAAGAAGTCTATTTATGAG
>JBASOB010000378.1:0-2657 GCA_049657865.1 Mobilitalea sp. | reverse complement strand
TTTGAACTGCTGGCATTGCAAAATTGATCTGTCCCATATTCTTATCTAGCATTCTCACATGGGTTGCTTTCGAATCATCCTGAGAAATTCTCTCTGCTGTTTTATGTTCAATTTTTTCCATCGCTTTAATTAAAACATCGGCACCAAGGACTGTTAATTTGTCAAAAAGACTGCCTCCGGTTTCCTTTGGCGCAATCGGAAGTTTTGCCTGCATAATCATATCACCGGTATCAAGTCCCTCTGCCATATACATAATAGTAACACCCGTCTCTGTTTCTCCCTCAATAATGGAGTATTGGATTGGAGCTGCGCCACGATATTTAGGAAGCAAAGATGCATGTACATTAACACATCCATAAGGTGGAATGTCAAGTAAGGCTTTCGGAAGTAACTGTCCGAAGGCCGCTACGATGATAATATCCGGATTCAGCTCTCTGGCAACCGCTATAAATTCAGGTTCTCTGACTTTGCGGGGCTGATATACTGTAATTCCGTTCTTAAGTGCTAATTCTTTTACCGGTGGAAAAGCCATTTCCTGTCCTCTTCCTTTTTGTTTATCCGGCTGAGTTACTACACCGATTACTTCATAACCGGCCTGTACTATTTTATCTAAAATAGCTGCCGCAAAATCAGGCGTACCCATGAATAATACTCTCATTCACCACATCTCCTTCCATTCCCAGTACTTCAGTATTCTAATATTCTTTTTCTTCTGGATCAAATGTATTGCGGAGTTCCCCTATCATTCTATCAGGATAGAGTACTCCGTTTAGATGGTCAAGTTCATGGCATAACGCTCTTGCTAACAGCTCAGTTCCTTCAACAACAATTTCTTCCATATTCTCATTCAATGCTTTTACTTTTGCATAATTCGGTCTGGTAACAGTACCTACTTTTCCAGGAAGGCTTAAACATCCCTCGTCTCCGGTCTGCTCCCCATCAGTTTCTACAATAACAGGGTTGATCAAAACAATGGGGGAATCTCCTTCCGGTGATACATCAATTACAACGACACGTTTCAGTATACCTACCTGTGGAGCTGCGAGGCCTACTCCGCTCGCTTCATACATGGTATCCAGCATATCTTCGATTAGGATAAGTAATTTCTTATCCACCTCTTTCACTTCTTTGCTGATTTTATTTAATACCTTGTCTCCAGCTTCTCTAATATTTCTGGTTGCCATATTATCTTCCTCTCTATCTTTTCTTTCCATCGTTACATTTGTTATAACTATACATAATAATTCATTTATTGTAACTGTGAAGGTACTGAACCCATCCAATTTGGTGCCAAAACACTCTAATCCGCTATGTGATTCTCATGGGTTCTGAATAGTTACCATTTATCATAACATATCTTACTTCTTTTTATCAACCAAATATCTTAAAAGAATAAGAACAATGAATGAATTAAATATAAATTATCTTCCTTTAATAGCTGTTCATTGGATTAAAATCGAATTGAAGACTGCTGCCTGCAAACTGTTCTGAATAACCATAGTATCCTTCCAAATAATCCTTGATTTCGATTAAAGTACTGTACTCACTGTGTTTCACATAGATCACACGTCGATAGATATCATTAACCTTAGCGATGCTGGCAGTTGCCGGACCGATAATTCCTGCTTTGATATTTCGTTCTGCAAGATATGATTTTAATGCTTCTCCTAGATGAACGGAGGATTTTTGTGCTACAGCCTCCTCTTTTGATGTAATCAGCATTAAAAGAATGTGCGCAGCCGGTGGATATTGCATCAACTTTCGGTACAGCATTTCCTGTTCATAAAAGGCTTCATAATCACCTTCTGCTGCCGTAATAATACTGTAATGCTCCGGATGATACGTCTGTATCACAACTTCTCCGGGAAGGACATCTCTTCCTGCTCTTCCTGCCGCCTGGCAGAGGAGCTGAAAAGTCCTTTCGCTTGCCCTGAAATCCCCTGTATATAAGGATAAATCTGCTGCTATGATCCCTACCAAAGTAACTTTAGGGAAATCATGGCCTTTCACAATCATCTGGGTACCAACAAGGATATCTGCTTTATGAGTAGCAAATGCAGAAAGAATTGCTTCATGCCCTCCCTTGTTTTTCGTAGTATCAGAATCCATCCTGAGTACTCTGGCTATCGGAAATTCTTTTTTAACCAATTCCTCTACCTTCTGTGTTCCAGTCCCAAACGCTGCAATATATTTAGATCCGCAGGCGGGGCAGACAGAAGGCTGCCTCTCTTCATAACCACAATAATGACAGGCCATTCTGCCTCCATTATGTGAAGTTAACGAGATATCGCAATGCGGGCATTTCATGACATGTCCACAGCTTCTACAAGAAATAAAGCCTGCATAACCTCTTCTATTTAAGAAAAGCATAATCTGTTCTTTCTTATTCAATCGATCATTAATTAGTTCTTTCAGTTTCTCACTAAAAATAGATTTATTCTTGTTCTTTAATTCTTCTCGTAAGTCAACTACCCATACCGTGGGGGACTGTGCATCCTTTGCTCTTTTTGTAAGTGTGTAGAGCTTAATTTCTCCCTGCTTCGCTTTCAGATAGGATTCGAGAGATGGAGTTGCAGAACCCAGTACTAAAGAAGATTCTGTCAATTGTGCTCTCATGGCTGCAACTTCGACTGCATGATATTTGGGAGTTGTTTCAC
>JBASOB010000377.1:0-2316 GCA_049657865.1 Mobilitalea sp. | reverse complement strand
ACCTTAGCAACAAAGGTTGTTGAGATGGTTACGGCTATTGTAAAAGGTACAGAAGTTCCTGTAAACGATACAAAGACATATGATAATGGAACAGGCATCATCCCTACTTACCTTTGCGAGCCAGTATTCGCAGATGCAAACAACTATAAAGAATTATTAATTGATTCAAAATACTATACAGAAGATCAATTAAAGTAGTTTTAAATAAGAGGAAAAAACATTCAACTGTTTTTTCCTCTTGATAAAGATATTTAGTAGGGTGTTGCAGTATGTCATATCTTCTACAACACCCTATTTTCCAATGTTAATGAGATAAAGAATTGGAGGGATTCAATTGGCTGCTATACTGCTAGAAATGAAAAACATAACCAAACGCTTCCCCGGAGTTAAAGCACTAGATAATGTTAACCTTCAGGTAGAAGAAGGTGAAATCCATGCATTAGTTGGAGAAAATGGTGCAGGTAAATCAACCTTAATGAATGTATTAAGCGGTATTTACCCTCATGGAAGCTATGAAGGAGAAATCCTTTTTCAGGGTGAAGAATGTAAGTTTAATGTGATAAGAGATAGTGAAGAGAAAGGTATTGTTATTATTCATCAAGAACTTGCTTTAGTGCCATATATGACAATTGGCGAGAATATGTTTCTTGGTAATGAACGAGGCAATGCACTAAGTATTAACTGGGAAGAGACATACCGCAAGGCGGCTGAACTTCTTGGAACGGTTGGCCTGCATGAATCATCAAGAACCATGGTTAAGGACATTGGTGTAGGTAAACAGCAACTGGTAGAAATAGCAAAAGCACTTGCAAAAAATGTAAAGCTTCTAATCTTAGACGAACCAACAGCATCTCTTAATGAAGCGGATTCCCGCAAATTATTGGATTTGCTTTTGCAGTTTAAGAAGGAAGGATTAACCTCGATCATAATTTCTCATAAATTGAATGAGATTTCATATGTTGCTGATAAGATTACTATCATTCGCGATGGCGCTACTATTGAAACTTTGGATAAAAACGCTGATGATATTGGCGAAGCAAGAATCATCAAAGGTATGGTTGGGCGTACAATGACAGATCGCTTCCCTAAGAGGGTGGAAGTTCCTATTGGTGCCACTAATCTTGAAGTGAAGAACTGGACAGTATTTCACCCATTATATGGTGAGCGCAAGGTCGTAGACAATGTATCACTTCATGTTAAAAAGGGAGAAGTTGTTGGTATCGCTGGTTTAATGGGAGCAGGTCGTACAGAATTGGCACTCAGTATTTTTGGTAAGAGCTATGGCTCTGAAATTTCAGGTACTTTACTGATTAATGGAGAAGAAGTTAAACTTAATAGTTCGAGACAGGCTATTAATAAAAAGCTTGCGTATGTTACAGAAGATCGTAAAGGTGACGGTTTGATATTATCAAGTCCGATTTCCACTAATACTTCTTTGGCTAAGATGGAAAAAGTAAGTACTTATGGAATTATTGACAGGGATCTAGAAAATAAAGCGGCAGCTAATTATATTGATAAGCTGAAGACAAAATGTACCGGTATCAATCAAACAGTTGGTAATCTTAGCGGTGGAAATCAACAAAAAGTTCTAATCGGTAAGTGGATGTTTGCAGATCCTGAAATTATGATACTTGATGAACCAACCAGGGGTATTGATGTTGGAGCAAAGTATGAAATCTATTGTATTATAAACCAATTGGTTTTAGAAGGAAAATCCATTCTGTTTATTTCATCAGAAATGCCGGAATTGATCGGTATGTGTGATCGAATCTACATTATGAATGAAGGTAAAATGGCTGGCGAGGTGTCAAAAGAAGACGCTACTCAGGAATATATTATGGGACAAATTCTAAAAACAAGTAAAGGAGTATAGGAATGAGTAAATCAAAAGAAGTATTAAAAAAGAATACCATGTTGATTGCATTGGTAATAGTAACAATATTTTTCGCGATAGGAACAAACGGAACATTACTTGTTCCACAGAATGTTACCAACTTAATTGCACAGAATGGATATGTAGTGGTTCTT
The DNA here is from genome assembly GCA_049657865.1 of Mobilitalea sp. Lineage (GTDB taxonomy): Bacteria > Bacillota > Clostridia > Lachnospirales > Lachnospiraceae > Mobilitalea. The sequence goes on along the minus strand of JBASOB010000377.1, from coordinate 288 downwards.
GCTGTTGGTATGCTGATCTGTATTTTAACCGGTGGTAATATTGATTTGTCAGTTGGATCAATTGTAGCTCTAGTGGGTGCACTTGCAGGAACGTTAATCGTTAATAAGGATTTGAATATTTGGATTTCAATTCCTATTTGCTTAGCAGTTGGTATTGTTATTGGAATATGGCAAGGCTTTTGGATTGCATATATCAGAATTCCGGCATTTATCGTAACATTAGCAGGTATGCTTTTATGGAGAGGTGTTGCCTTAATCATATTAGGCGGACTCACAATTTCTCCATTC
>JBASOB010000376.1:0-2818 GCA_049657865.1 Mobilitalea sp. | reverse complement strand
CTTCATGACATCTCAAATACTTGAAAGAACAAGGAACGAGCAAAAATATATGAGATTCACAGACTTATGCAGGAAGATAATTTCCTTCGTAAAAGTTCCTATATTAACAGAATATGTTAGTTTTATACTAGTATATGTTATTAACAACACTTTGTCAAAGTTGTAATATAAACAAATAAAGAAGTGCAGATAACCTCGTATATTGCCCAAAGAAACAGAAAGTTGCAATTATATAAATATTATGTTGCAGATATAAGCTTATATAATTAAGTATAAAAGGTTATCTTGCTTCCGCAAGCGAGAAAGTACTAATTGTAATGATGTTCTTACAAAAATATATTCTAGGAATATCAACCTCGGTAATAAAAGAATAGGAAATGGCTCGTGTGAAAACAAAAATTTTCACGCGATGAATTTGTGCGATTACCCAAATTCGCAGATTTTTAAGTAGGGAGGATTAATTATGCAAGATTTACATTGGACGGAAGCGGCTTCCGATAAAATCAAGAAAAAGATGCTCATAGTAGCGCAGAGAAGTCATCATAAGATTCCATATACAACGGTGGACGGGATCTTTGATGACTGGACAGAAAAAAATATATGCTGGTGGACGAATGGCTTTTGGGGTGGCATGATGTGGCAGCTTTTTAATGCGACCCAGAATGACCTATATAAAGATGCAGCAATCGAAAATGAAATAAAATTAGATAAAAACCTCATGAACTATTCGGGTATGGATCATGACAGCGGATTCAAATGGTTAACGACGTCGGTAGCTAATTACCGATTGACCGGCAATAAGGAATCGCTTAACAGAGGGCTTCTTGCCGCAGGTGATTTGGCGGGCAGGTTTAATCCGGTCGGTAAATTTATCAGAGCGTGGAATGATGACGGAGACGGATCGAAAGCAGGCTGGGCAATCATTGACTGCATGATGAATCTGCCGTTATTATACTGGGCATATCAAGAAACCAAGGATTTTAGATTCCTGCATGTAGCTAAAATGCATGCGGATACGGTAATGGCAAACTTTGTGAGAGACAATGGTTCGGTTAAACATATCGTGGAATTTAGTGCAGAAACAGGAAGCTATGTGCAAGATTTTGGTGGACAAGGCTATGAACAAGGCTCTTCCTGGACAAGAGGGCAGTCTTGGGCATTATATGGTTTTACGTTAAGTTATCTGCATACCAAAGAACAGAGATACCTGGATTGCGCCCAAAAAATCGCTAATTATTTCATTGCCAATATTCCGGAGAGTGGACTGATTCCTGTCGATTTTATACAGCCTTCTGACTGTAAATGGGAAGATTCTACGGCTTCTGCGATTTCAGCTTGCGGATTACTTGAATTAGCGAAATTAGTTGAGATAGAAGAATCCGAACGATACGAAGAAGCAGCGGTTAAAATGCTGAAGGCACTTCATGAGAATAGAGCAAATTATTCCGAAGCTTGTGATAATATCCTTGAAAAATGTACGGCCGCATATCATGATAAAGAGCATGAATTTTCTATCATATATGGCGATTATTTTTATATCGAAGCAATTTGGAAACTAACGAACCAAGAAATTTTTATTTGGTAAAAGGAGAAGAAAATGGCTTTTTCACCCAAAACAGTAGATTATACATTAAGCCCTTACACAGGATTAACTAGACAAAGCTGGATAGAAGCAGCAGAATATTTACTTACAGGTATTTTCGATAATGTGAAAGAATTTGAAGACCCTCTCGTGATGCCGAGAAAAGAAACAAAAATCACCTATCCGCATATAGGTTGTTCGGAACAGACGCAAGAAGCGGAAAAAAAAGCAGAGATTTTCGAAGGGCTGACAAGAACCTTCTTTATTGCTGCACCATTAATACATGATAATCCGGATGCGGAAATTTGCGGATACAGCATGAAGGAATATTATAAGACACAAGTACTTCGCGTTTGTACGAAAGGGGATTCTATTTATGCCGGCAATTATGAGGATTTAAAAAAGATCACGAATAATGCAGATCCGTTTCGAGCTTTTCAGCAAACCGTTGAAACCTGCGCCTTAGTGATATGTCTTTGGTCCTGTAAAAATGAAATATGGGATAGCTATTCGAAAGATGAAAAAGATATCATTGCTGCTTTTATCTCCTCCTTTGCCCATGCGAATACTGTTCCGCAGAACTGGCGCTTGTTTAATATGCTGGATTTGGCTTTCCTAAACATGGAAGGCTACCCGATTGACCGAGAAATCATGCTGGATCATGCGCAGGCGATATTGAATTATTATGCCGGAGATGGATGGTACCGTGACGGGCAATCCTTTGATTACTATTCTTGCTGGGCTTTCAATGTATATGCTCCTATTTGGAACGAATGGTATGGATATGAAAATGAACCCTATATTGCCAAACGTTTTGAGGAGAATTCCAATAAATTGATGGAAACCTTCCCTGATTTTTTTGATGTGGATGGATTTACTAATATGTGGGGAAGAAGTAATATTTATAGGAATGCCTCGAGCAGTCCTTTTGCAGCGAATTACCTTTTACAAAATCCGGTTGTAGATCCCGGACTAGCCAGACGAATCGCATCGGGGTCATTATTGCAATTTATCACAAGAGAAGATTTTCGTTATAAGGGAGTTCCGACGCTTGGATTTTATGGACAATTTTCTCCTTTGGTACAGAGCTATTCTTGCGCAGAGTCACCTTTCTGGATGGGAAAGGCATTTCTGTGCCTGCATCTACCTCAAGATCATCCATTCTGGACGGAGAAAGAAGATAATGGAACCTGGAAAAAACTGAAGAAAAATGAGGTAAAAGTGACTGTATTAAAT
>JBASOB010000375.1:0-10909 GCA_049657865.1 Mobilitalea sp. | reverse complement strand
ACAAATAGCTTCCACACAATAAGATTCGGTAGGACTGAGGCTGTCATCATTTTCATTAATACTTTCAAATAAGTTTTTACAGTAATTTCTACGTAGTTTAAAATAAAGTTTTTCGAATTCATTATCTAGCATGTCAATTTCTCCTTATTAACTTCACATAATTTTAATTAAATATTTTTAACTATTTATTAATTTATATTATCATCTTTTCTATCTGTTGTCAAAGAAATCGTTATCCTACCTGAATATCTATAAGCATACCGTCACAAAAAATCCAATAACTATATTTCAAAAATATAGTTATTAAAAATCTCTTATAAATTTTGCAACTAAGTATATCTGATAAATGCATAAAACAAATATCTCCAATAAGTATTTCTAATAAATGTATAAAATAAACATCTCCAATAAGTATTTCTAATATATGCATCTAATAAATATCTCCAACTATTATAACTAATAAATATATATTATACAATAGATTGACTTCTAACCCATATATTTGTAAACTAATAACAAAACAATATTCGGAGGTGTATATGGACAATAATCAAATCAACTCAGACAATGACAATCGTGATCCGGATGCTAATCACACTGTTAATTACAATTCAAGTAGTCAGAATGCAAATAGTCAAGCTACAAATGGACAAGCTACAAACAGTCAAAATACATATAATCAAAATACAAATGCTCAGAACGGATATAACCAGAACGGATATAACCAGAACGGATATAACCCTAACCAAAATCCATATTCTTATCAGGATAGTCAGCCGCCCTATTATTCACCGAATTCTTATCAGCCTATGAATAAAAATGATGAGCCTATGACTCTAAAAGATTGGCTGATTACCTTCCTCTTGTTAATGATACCTTTTGCCAGTATCGTCCTTCCTTTTGTATGGGCTTTTGGAAGTGATGTAAACAAAAGCAAGAAAACGTATTTCCAGGCAATGCTTATTATGTCTTTAGTTGGCATCGTATTATATGTTATTATCCTTATTTTCTTTTTTAGTCTAGCTGCAACTTTTTCTTCTATTTAGTATTTTTAATCAAAACTTTATTCAGAAGTTGAAATAGAATTCTTAATTGAAAATCTTGCTTAGAACTTTAAAATGTTTTTGACAGCAAATCAACTCTATGCTACAATACTGAGGTAATCAAATAAATGATTGTTTGAAAGGATGGTTTTTGTGTCGGTATTATCTGTGAAAGAGGTTTGTGCTTATTAGCACTTAATTGAACATTGCTTAGGTACACTTGTTGTATCAATTTTTGTTGTGCCTAATTGTCTACCTTTACAGAAAATACTCAAAAACTGTCTTGTAATAGATTCGGAAACTTTGTTTCGGTGTACTAGTATATATTTACGTACCCCGAAGGCAATAATTCCCCTATCATCAAGGCATAACAGGTATCCCCTGCTATGCTTTTCTTATTACCGGCTATGATACCCACAGGGAGTATTCTACCAGGATGTATTGGTAGTCTTTTCTGTGGGTATTTTAAAATAAGGAGAAAATAAAATGATAGAGAAATCAATGAAAGCTTTGGAATACAATATAATATTAGAAAAACTCAGCGAATATGCTGTGTCTGAAAATGCAAAACAAAAACTATTGGCACTTAGACCCTATTTGAGTGAACGAGAGGTAAATGCAAAAATAAAAGATACTACGGATGCAAGAAAAATCTTGGATCATATCGGAACTCCGCCTCTGGCAAGCATGAAAGATATCACAATGCTTCTGGATCTGGCAGAAAAGGGTGCCATGCTGGTTCCTGAGCAGCTGACACAGATCGGCTTATTCATTAATGCCTGTAAACGCATGAAGAACTTTTTACAACGTTCTGAATCGCTCGGAGTGGCAATCGCCGGTTATGGTGGTTCTATTGATGAATTGGCTTCCTTATCCGCAGAAATCAACAATACGATCCGCAATAATGCAGTAGATGATAATGCTTCGAAAGAATTAAAAGACCTTCGGCGTAAAATAGATCAGCTCCGTTCCGAGACGAAATCCAAGCTTGAGAGTCTGCTGCGCAGCAAGAAAGAATGGTTTAGTGAGGGTTTCATCGCTACCCGAAACGGACATTTTGTTCTGCCGGTAAAAAGAGAGTATAAAAATCAGGTCAGTGGTTCCGTACTGGACATCTCCTCTACCAATTCAACTTATTTCATCGAACCGACTTCAATTTCAAAATTAAAAGAAGAATTAACCGAACTGGAGATTGCGCAAAGCAATGAAGAACGCCGGATTTTATATGTTCTGTCCTCTTTCGTGAATGAACATGCCTACCCTATCGGGTTGAATATGGAAGCGATGGAGGCCTTAGATTTCATTTTTGCCAAAGCAAAGCTAAGTATGGATATGAACGCTGTTCCGGCAAGTATCAATGCAGATCGAAGGCTTATGATAGCAAACGGACGTCATCCGTTACTCAGTCCCACGGAATGCGTCCCTTTGAATTTCAACCTGGGCGATAAAGTGAGAGGTATTGTAATTACCGGACCGAATACCGGAGGCAAAACAGTTGCCTTAAAAACAGTAGGCCTGCTTCAGCTGATGGCACAGAGTGGTCTCCATGTCCCTTGCGAAAGCGCGGATCTCTGCATGAATAACGCTGTACTATGTGACATCGGAGATGGCCAGAGTATTACCGAGAATCTATCCACGTTCTCCTCGCATATTACGAATATTATCAACATATTAAACCATACCACCCGGGATAGTCTTGTATTACTCGATGAACTCGGCTCTGGTACTGATCCTGCCGAAGGTATGGGAATCGCAATTTCCATATTAGACGAATTGATGCAGAAAGACTGCCTCTTTGTCGCTACGACGCATTATCCCGAAGTAAAGGATTATGCCAATAAGACAGACGGTCTGGTTAATGCCAAAATGGCTTTTGACCGCGAAAGTCTCAAGCCACTTTTCCGCCTGGAAATCGGTGAGGCTGGCGAAAGCTGTGCCTTATATATAGCCAAACGCCTTGGTCTCCCGAAGCGGATGTTAGAGCGTGCCTATAAAGAAGCTTATTCCAAGGATAATGTGATAAGCAGCAGCACCATAGATATCGCTTTTATGGATAAGGCTAATGATTCAGCTCTAAACAGCCTATCCGCGGAAACACTAGCACCTGTAATACCCTCCCGTATTGAACGCACTGTATTACCTAAACCCGTCAGCACCCACAGTCAGCTCTTTCATCTCGGGGACAGTGTCGTCGTGTACCCACAGAAAAAGATAGGAATCGTATTCAAAATAGCAGATGAAAAAGGTGAGGTCGGTGTCCAAATTCAAAAGGAGAAGGAATTCATAAATCACAAACGTCTTCAATTAAAAGTAGCGGCCACCGAAATGTATCCCGAAGACTATGATTTCTCCATTATCTTTGACACTGTGGCGAATCGAAAAGCACGAACAAAGATGGGCAAGGGCTACCAGCCTGATCTGGTTATTTCCTATGAAGCCCAAAAATAGAACGCAGCTCTTTTTCTCCTGGCATGAACTAATACTTAAGATTGGACTTACACTTTTGTATTTATCATAAACTAAAAACAAAGACACCCCTTATTCTTTTGCATCTATCTTAACAAAGAAAACCCTTATTCTCTTGCATCTATCTGAGTAAAGAAAACCCTTATTCTCTTGCATCTATCTGAGCAAAGAGAATAAGGGTTGTTTTTATGCCTCAACACGATTGCGTCCGTTATGTTTGGCTTCATATAACTTTTTATCTGCACCGTCGATAAATTCTTCGATTGTTGCATTATGAGGAGGTGTTAAGGTACAAATTCCGAAACTGGAGGTTATTTTTATTTTATATTCTTTGTAGATTATCGTACTCTCTTCAACTTTTTTACGAATTTTCTCCGCCATTTTAAGGGCAAAAGAGTTGTTAGCTCCAGGCAAGCAGATAACGAATTCCTCACCGCCATATCTGGCTACCCAGTCACTTTCTCTTTTCAGGGCTTTCGCTAAAATCGAAGCAAACTTTTTTAGAGTCGCATCTCCAGCTAAGTGTCCATACGTATCATTCACCTTTTTAAAGAAATCGATATCCGCCATAATGATAGAAATACTATAATCTGCCATATTTGCATTCATTAAATTGATCGGCAATTTTTCATTAAGATAGCGCCTGTTATAAATACCTGTAAGTGCATCCTTGAATGCAATCGAATTCATATTGTCTATCATCATATTCATATTCGTACGCATGTCTTTTTCATTCGTATTAAACACTAAGCTGTGGGTCACATTCTTAAGCAATTCAACTACAACGATTCTATCCGGCAATTCAATCGGAATTGCAGTTACGATATAGATTTCCGCATCGGTATATTCTATTTTTACATAAGTCGAATTATTTTGATAGGCATGGATGGAAACACAATTATCACAAGCTTTATTTGTTCCCCAGAATTTAAAACAGCTTAATTCAGTATCTTTCACTTTATCACCATAAAGATCCAAATTTATGTTTTTCTCGGGATCCACAATACGTATATTATCAAATGCTTTTTCAAATATGTTAATTTTCCCTAATAGCTTCAATATTTCTTCATCAAACATGTGCTTCCAACTTTCTATCTTTTTATGTACCTATGATATTCATTCCAAGCCGTATCTATGTCGTTACTATGTTATGTCATAAATTCACCTGTCTGCGCATTTATATTATGCTTCAGACAGGTGCTGTATGTCAATACATCATTTTTACTGTTATTTACTCTCTGCCCTATGAAATAATTACTTCTTATCCTTCAACACTTCTTCGTACCTGATTACATATTCCTCTACGCTGTGCTTCCAGGAAGAATCAAATTCCATACAGTTTTTTATATATTTCTTCCACACTGGAGTCTGATAAGTTTTCACTGCCCGTTCAATTGCTTTGGCAAGCGCTTCTCCGCTCCATTCCTCCATATAAAATCCCGAGGATTTTTCTATATTCTCTGGGTCATCGCAAACGGTATCTTTTAACCCTCCAACTGGATTCACAATTGGTACTGCTCCGTATCTCATTGCATAAAGCTGCCCAAGTCCGCAGGGTTCAAACAGTGAAGGCATCAGATAAATATCTGCAGCAGCGTAGATCTGCTTGGCAAGTAAACTTGAGTACTCAAAATCAACGGCAACACTCTTAGGATATCCAGCTGCGATATTAGCAAGCAAACTTTGATAATAAGCACTTCCCGATCCAAGAATCACAACCTGCATACTGTTCATATCTACAAAACTGAGTGCTTTTATTAGTGCATCAATTCCTTTGGTATAATCAAGTCTTGTTATCATCGCAATCAGAGGCTTATCATTGTCACTCAAACCATATTTTGAGCGCAGGAAGGATTTGTTCTTCTTTTTGATCTCAATACTACCGAAATCATAAGGATATTCAATTTCCCCCTCTTGCTTCGGTTGATAGCTTTCGGTATCGATTCCATTCAAAATCCCAACAATTCCATTCTTTCTCTTTTCAATGATACCCGACATTCCGCAGCTGATTGCAGGCTGCTTAATTTCATCACAATATCCAGGGCTTACCGTTGTCAGCAGATCTGAATGGATGATTCCAGCTTTCATGAAGTTAAGCCATCCCGGCCATCCGAGATCAAACTGTTCTTTCTGCGTTAATATTTTATCCAGGTAGGAAGGGTGGATATACCCGTGATAGGAAATATTATGAATCGTGTATACGGATTTAATATGAGGAAACGTTTTTTTTAAAAACAGTGGAAGAAATCCAGTGTGCCAGTCATTCGTATGTACAATATCCGGTTCATATGATAACTTCTTCATCATCTCAATTACCGCTTTACAGAAGAAAAAATATCTCATTCCATCGTCATCAAAACCATAGATGCTGTCTCGATAAAAATATCTTGCGTTCTCCACAAAGTAAGTCGGTATTGCAGTGTTCATCGTATCTTTCTTAATAATACAAGTTTCATAATCCTTACCCATCTCAACTGGGAAATCCGTTACATATTCCAAATTCTTTGAAATACCTTTATATAACGGCATTACCCTGCGTACTTCAAAATCCCCCCTATTCGATAATGCCTGCGGGAAACTTCTGCCTACTTCTCCCAAACCACCAGCATTTGCATAGGGAGATATTTCAGCTGCCACATATAATATACTAATTTTACGATTCATGTTTTCCTCCACGATGCTGCTCTTTCGCATCTCACCAATAACCGAAAGAAGTCCAACATGAATTTAGCGTAGAATTCATGTTGGAGCTCTTTATAGTCTTGTATCTTTTACGAGACTATTCTTACTCTAATCTAACAGGATGCCGCCTTGCATTATCCCAAATACCTTAAAAGCAAGGAAGGAGCACCACTGCGCGAATATCATAGATCTTCTGCTGTGAAGATGTTTTACTTCACGCTTGTCTATTATTTCTGTGGTTTTAAAGTTTCATATAATTTCATATACTTTTCAGCCGAGTTCTGCCAGCTATAATCACACGACATCGCAGTCTTACATAATTTTGCACGTAATGGCTTTTTATGGTATATTGTTAAAGCTCTTCGTATCGTAAATAACATATCATGCGCATTATAATGAATAAAACTGAATCCATTTCCTTCTTTGGTTTCCTCTCGGTAAGATAGTACGGTATCTCTTAATCCTCCGGTTTCCCGAACTATTGGAAGAGTTCCGTATCTTAAGCTAATCAGCTGCCCTAGGCCGCAGGGTTCGAAAAGGGAAGGCATTAAAAACAAATCAGAAGCTGCATAAATTTTATGGGCGAGGATATTATCAAATCGAATATTCGCTGATACTTTCCCCGGGTAACGTTGCATTGCTTCTCCAAATAATCTCTCATACTTTTCGTCGCCGGTTCCTAAAATCACGAACTGAACATCTTCGCTCATAATCTCACCAAAGACACAGGCTATCAGATCCAGTCCTTTTTGATCCACCAATCTAGAAATCAGGCCGATCATCGGAATATCTTCCCCTTCAGTAAGATTTAATTCTTTTTGCAAGGCAAGCTTATTCTCGACCTTCCCCGTCAGATTGGATTTTGAAAAATTCTTGTATATCAGCTTATCGGTTTTGGGATTGAATTCATCATAATCGATCCCGTTGATAATACCAAACAAGTCCCCTGATCTTGCATTCAGGAGTCCTTCCATATGTTCACCAAAAAACGAGTTTTTGATTTCCTCTGCATAGGTCGGACTTACTGTTGTAAGAATCTTCGAATAGACCAATGCTCCTTTCAGGAAGCTGCCTGCTCCGTAAAACTCAAGAGTATCTGCTTGAAAATGCTCATTACTCAGACCGAACCACTCTTTCATATCATGGATTCCATAGACTCCTTGGTATCGAAGATTATGAATCGTAAACATCGTAGTAATATTCTGGTAGCGATCTAAATGATGATATTGAAGTTCAAGTAGTGGTGGTATCATACCGGTCTGCCAGTCATGGCAATGAATAATATCCGGAGTAAAGGACAGATATGGTATTACTTCGAGTACAGCCCGGCAGAAAAAAGCATATCGCTCACCGTCATCATTATATCCATAGAGATTAACTCTGTTGAAATAAAATTCATTATCGATGAAATAGTAAGTAATGCCATGATAGACTGCCTCTTCTATCCCACAGTAAAGATTTCTCCATCCCATTCGTATCATAATATTTTTCTTATAGATAATGGTTTCTTTCAAAGCCTCCGGAATCGATCCATATTTGGGCATAATAACTCTGACATCAGCCCCTGATTTCATAAGCGCTGCGGGTAAGGATCCTAATACATCTGCCAGACCACCTGTCTTAGCAAATGGAACTGCCTCTGAAGTTGCCATTAATATTTTAAGCATAGTTATCTCCATTCTTGCAACAGCCTGAAATTATGGGCTGCAAACATAAATTCTGCCCTGCGAAGAAGCCTTTCTTCGCATTATCTTGGTCCCCTTGTTCTAAATAACCGCTTTTTTCCGAATTACTACCGGATAAGATTCTTGTCCGACTAGATGTCGTCCCTTGCGGATGATAACTTCCTTATCAAGGATTACGTTTTCTAGAAATGCTTTTTCCTGAATTTCAGTATCTTGCATTACAATACTGTTTCTGACCACAGCTCCTTCTGCTATCTTAACTCCTCGAAACAGAACACAATTTTCAACTTCTCCATTGATAATACACCCGTCTGCAACCAGAGAATTCTCCACCTTGGCACTTATCCCGTATTTTGCTGGCACTTCATCCTTAACCTTTGTATAAACCAGCCCCGACCGATGAAACAATTCATAATAATTATCTGCTGTAAGCAGTTCTAGATTATGTCTGAAATATGTCTCAATATTATCTATTTTAGCCAGATATCCATCATAAGGATATCCCATAATTTTAAGTTTATCCATTTTTTTAATCAATACATCCTTATTAAAATCATAAAGACCTCGCGCCATACATTCTTCAATCAGGTATTCAAAAAGTCTTTTCTCTATAATGCATATTTCCATGTATACTTTATCAGATTTCGGAGACTTTGGATTGACTTCAATGTCACAGACACGACCATCTTCATCCGTCGAAATCAAAGTGTGCTTAGATAATTCTTCCTTCATAACCTTTTTTTCTTCTTTATAGATTATTGTAATATCTGCATTATTATCTTTATGAAATTCAAGCGCATCATCATATGTCAAGTTACAGACCATAGAACTTCCGGAAATAACAACATATTTCTGCGGACTTCTTCGAAGGTAAGACATATTGCTATGGAATGCTTCAATTTCTCCACGATACCAGCCTGTATTGTCATGGCTGACATAAGGTGGAAGAATAAAAAGTCCACCCTTCTTACGGTCTAGATCCCATTGTTTTCCTGAATCCAAATGATCCATCAGTGAATGATAGTTATTCTGTGTTATAATTCCGACATTACTCACACCCGAATTAATCATATTGGATAAAATAAAATCTATAATTCGATATCTTCCTCCAAAAGGAAGAGCAGCAACAGAGCGTAACAGCGTTAGTTCTTGAAGGCTGACATTACTATCACCAGTATAAACAATTCCCATTGTATCTCTCATAACTATCCCTCCTCTACTCTATTGTTGTTAAATAATCATTACAATTCTCTACATCGATCATTATTCCACGATCTAGTCTTGATTTTGATTTAATTATCGCGTTTTCACCGATTACTGTAATGCTGCATTCGCATTGTATTTCTTTTGTTGAATCGCAGTATCCTATTTGGCAGTTACTTCCGATTGTCGTGTTTTCGCCGATTATTGAATTTTCAATAATCGTGTTTTCACCTATTCTAACATTTGGCATTAAAATGGAATTAACTATCTTACTTCCTTTACCGATGCTGACGCCGGCAAAGAGCACAGAACATAACACTTCTCCATAAATAATTCCGCCTTCGGTTATAATACAACGTTTCACATTTGCACCGGGTGCAATATAATGTGGCGGTTCCACCGGGTTTCTGGAATAGATTCTCCAACTTGCATCATGCAAATCCAGTTCAGGAGATTCTTCTAATAGGTCCATGTTAGCTTCCCATAAACTTTGAATTGTCCCGACATCCCTCCAATATCCCTTGAATGGGAAGGCATACATTTTTTCTCCATCAAGAAGCATCTTTGGTATGATATCTTTTCCAAAATCATAAGTAGATCCAGGTGTATTCTGATCCTCGATCAAGTACTTTCTAAGTTTGCTCCAGTGGAAGATATAAATTCCCATAGAAGCTTTATTACTGATTGGATGCTTCGGTTTTTCTACAAATTCATAAATTTGATTATCCTCTTTTGTATTAAGGATTCCAAACCGGTTTGCCTCCTCCCAAGGAACTTCGAGTGTAGCAATTGTGACATCTGCTTTTTGTTCTATATGGAATTCCAGCATCTCGGAATAGTCCATCTTATAGATCTGGTCACCGGATAATATGAGTACATATTCCGGATTATAAGCTTCGATGAACTCTATGTTTTGATAAATAGCATTTGCCGTACCGGAATACCATTCCCCTACAGTTTGTTTCATATATGGCGGAAGTATTGTAACTCCACCGTTCAAACGGTCCAAGTCCCAAGGTTGTCCGATTCCGATATAGGAATTTAATTTCAACGGTTTATATTGCGTGAGCACTCCTACGGTGTCAATTCCTGAGTTAGTGCAGTTACTTAAAGGAAAATCTATAATTCTATATTTTCCTCCAAAAGGTACTGCAGGTTTTGCAGTATTTTTTGTCAGTACACCCAATCTTGAACCTTGTCCTCCTGCCAGTAACATGGCAACACATTTTTTCGATACCATGAACAGACCTCCTTTAATTTATATTGGTTTTTATTATTATCTTGTTGATTGATAAAAAACTGCTGACATTGGGGGAAGGGATATCGTTATGGATTGTCCATATTGATGACACGTTACCTTCTCAACCATGATTATGTCTTCCTTCATCGTTCCGGTACCACCGAAAGAAATGTGATCCGAATTAAAAACTTCCTTATAACTTTTTGCTTTTGGAACTCCAATCCGATACCCTGGTCTGTTTATCGGTGTAAAATTGAATACTGCGACCATCTCATCTTTCGGTGATCGCCCCTTGCGGAGGAATGCAATTACGCTATTATTATAGTCGTCCGGTGCAATCCACTCAAACCCGCTCCATCCATTATCATCTTCCCATAAGCAGGTATGCTCAAGGTAAAAATGATTTAATGCTTTTACATAAATCTGCATCTTTCGATGCATTTCATAGTCAAGTAAAAACCAATCTAATTTATCATCATATTTCCATTCAATAAATTGCCCGAATTCTCCGCCCATAAAGGTTAATTTTTTCCCAGGGTGAGCCGCCATGTACCCAAAAAGAGTACGAAGTCCTGCAAATTTCTGATTGT